>CAMBFY010000100.1 GCA_945865415.1 Sphingobacterium thalpophilum | reverse complement strand
AGAAAAATTGCTGAAAATAATTCGCTAAGTATACTAACAAGAATAGGAATGGCAGAAAAGATAAAGTTTAACGTAGAGTATGAAGTAAAATCATCTCCTAAAATATTGTTCGGGTTTCTGAATGAACCTAATGGCCTTGCACAATGGTTTGCAGACGATGTTACTTACAGAGATCAGGTATATACATTTACCTGGGATGGTGAAGAGCAAAAGGCTAAATTACTGTCTATTAAAGAAAACAAACTGGTTAAATTCAAGTGGATAGATGATGAGCCTCATTGTTATTTCGAAATGGAAATTGTGCAGGATGAACTTACCAATGATGTTGCTTTGGCGATTACTGATTTTGCTACCGAAGATGCTATTCCGGATCGTAAACTAATATGGGATAATCAGATACAATATTTGATTAGCGTGCTGGGTGCATAGAGATTAATTTTCTCTATTTTTACAATGTGAAGAAAGTGCACTTATTAGTATTGAAGGCCTTTTTAAGGCCTTTTATCGTTACCTTTTTCATTGTAATGTTCATTTTGTTGATGTTATTTCTATTCAAATACATCGATGATCTGATTGGGAAAGGTTTTGAATGGTATGTAATACTTGAATTGCTGGTTTATGCCTCGGCAACTCATGTGGCTATGGCTTTGCCATTGGCGATACTCCTTTCTTCTATCATGACTTTTGGAAGCCTTGGCGAGAATTATGAGCTTGTCGCTATAAAATCAGCCGGTATTTCTCTTCAAAAAGCAATGATGCCCCTGATCATTGTGGTTTGTATGCTCAGCCTCGCAGCTTTCCTCTTTTCAGATTACTGGCTTCCTAAAGCAAATTTGAAGATGGGCTCCTTATTATACGACGTCAGAAACCAAAAGGCAGCTTTTCTTATAAATGAAGGAATTTTTAATACCAGTATTCCCGGTTATGCCATTCGCGTTCAAAAAAAGGACCCCGACCAAACACTTCACGATGTGCTTATTTATGAACGAAATACAAGCAGCGGGAATATAAATGTACTGATGGCTAAAGAAGGCCAGATGTTTACCACAGATGATGATCAGCTGCTGGTTTTAAAACTTAAAAATGGTACGCGTTTCGAAGAATCTCCGGGGGTATCTTCATTTTATAATCCGCGGCAGCGCTTTATGCGAACTGAATTCAAAGAGACTGAACAACGGTTTGATCTTTCCGGATTTCAAATGAAACGTACGGATGAAGAATTGTTTAAGTCGAATTATGCCATGATGAACATCAGGCAGCTTAAATTTTATCTCGACTCCTTTAATGTCAAGGGCGATAGTAATCGGATATCGGCTTATACTGACCTTGCGCTAATCTCAAAGAATTACCGTTTGGATACGCTTAATAAAAAGTTGTCTGCGAAACCTATGAAAGTCTATAAGGATGTGTTGAACCTGATTCCTGTCGACAAAAGAATTCAATCCTTGCAAACAGCGAAAGATCAGATCAGGTCGGTAAAGGATGTATTGATCCGGAAGGAGTTGTTTGAAAAGGATAATGATTCGAGACTCAGGGGTTTTCTTATTGAGCTCAACAGAAAGTTTACCATAGCGTTTTCATGTCTTGTACTTTTCTTTATTGGAGCACCTTTGGGGGCCATTATAAGAAAAGGCGGACTAGGATTGCCTGTTGTGATGTCTGTTCTGTTCTTCCTTATTTTTCATATTATATCAACAATTGGTGAAAAATCAGTTAAAGAAGGCTCACTTTCTCCATTTTTGGGGATGTGGATAGCTATAATTTGTCTCTCACCTCTCGGAGTTTTTTTAACTTATAAAGCAACGGTGGATTCTGTACTTTTTGATCTTGAAATTTACAAAAGATGGTTTAAACGAATATTTTCTAAAAAGGATGAGCAGACGGCCTGATTAGACTTTGAATTATTGCACAATACTGACCCATTAAGAATTACTCAGAATACTAGCTACAAAAAAATAACTAAATTCGCATTCATAAAAAACGAGTTGATTAATCAAATAAAATTCTAGTTTCTTTCTGAGACCGTTTTCCAAAAAAGCACAAAACTATGTTTAATACTATTGAAGAAGCCATAAACGATATAAAAGAAGGTAAAGTTATAATCGTTGTTGATGATGAGGATCGTGAAAATGAAGGCGACTTTCTTACTGCGGCGTCAAATGCCACCCCGGGAATAATCAACTTTATGGCTACCCATGGCCGGGGTCTTATTTGTGCTCCTTTAACCGAAGAGCGATGTGAAGAACTCAGACTCGGATTAATGGTTGGAAATAATACCGCAGTTTTTGAAACCAATTTTACGGTTTCTGTTGATCTAATTGGTTATGGCTGTACAACAGGGATTTCAGCTTCTGATCGTTCCAAGACCATAATGGCATTAATTGATCCCAATACAAAAGCAGAAGAATTGGGTCGTCCGGGTCATATTTTCCCGCTTATTGCTAAACATGGTGGGGTATTGCGCAGAGCCGGACATACCGAAGCTGCTGTTGATCTGGCAACTATGGCCGGATTTGAACCTGCAGGGGTATTAGTGGAGATACTGAAAGAGGATGGTGAAATGGCGCGCTTACCCGATCTTTTGATTATTGCAAAGCAGTTTGATCTCAAAATAATAAGTATTAAGGATTTGATTTCCTACCGGCTTAAAACAGAATCCTTGATAAAGAAGGAAGTTTCTGTTAAGTTACCTACACAATGGGGGGATTTTGAAATGGTGGCTTATACACAAATCACCTCCGGAGATCAGCATTTAGCCTTGATCAAAGGAAGCTGGGAAGAGGATGAGCCTATTTTGGTTAGGGTTCATAGCTCTTGTATCACCGGTGATATTTTTGGATCATGCCGTTGTGATTGTGGTCAGCAGCTACACAAGGCCATGGAGATGATTGATAAGGAAGGTAAAGGAGTGATCATTTACATGAATCAGGAAGGCCGGGGTATCGGACTTATTAATAAACTGCATGCTTACAATCTTCAGGAGAACGGATTGGACACAGTAGATGCAAATCTTCAGCTTGGATTTCCAATGGATCAAAGGGACTATGGAATTGGAGCACAGATTTTAAGGAGCTTGGGGATTAAGAAAATGAAGCTTATGTCAAATAATCCTACCAAACGTTCAGGTTTGATTGGATATGGTTTGGAGGTTATTTCAAATGTTCCTATTGAAATAAAATCAAACATCCACAATGAATTGTATCTCAAAACAAAGCGGGATAAAATGGGTCATACCATCATGAAAAACTCTTAATTAGCTGTTTTAGCCTGAGTTCAATATAATCAGGGTTAAATAATAGGGTTATAACAAATCAGATTAGGCTTTGGATTCACGATACTTTGTTTTTTGAAAGCAATACCTGTGTGTTATAGGTCAGTGCAGCCCTTTCCTCCGGAGTATTTCCGGCAATTAGTTATGTGCTATATCAAATTATGAATAGCCGGAAGATACCTCCTCCGGCAAGGTTTATTTTACCTGAGGCTGTATTTCATCGGTAAGGGTAGCCCGGCAAAAGAATCACAGTTTGGCTGGTGCGCGTGGGCGTGCGCCAGCGAGAGTTTTATAATCTATTGTTCCTTTAAAGTATAATACAAGTCAATCTCCTATGTGGTTAGATTTTATATCGAACTCACGCTATCTTAATACGGTTTCTTCTGGTTTTATGGCAGGAATGCTGTCCCGAAGTAGGGTTTTGTTTTCTTTATTTCGATCTTCCTTTCTTTGCTTACCTAATAAGAAGCTTAGCAGTTCATTAAAATCATCGAAATCTTTCCTGTATACCAGTCCAATAGCATTGACATATTCATCATTACTCAAATTGTTAAGGAAATTTCGGTTGTTGATTTTATTCGAAGCTCTGAGCACAAGATCACCATTCTTTTTGATTAGATAAAGGGCCTCAACATCACGCGCTACTGTGGTGCCACCACGAATAACATTAAATTCTGAGAAATTTCCGCTTCCATTGGCACGGTCGGTTACACCACCGGTAAGAATAAGTCTGTCCTTTAAAAAACGAAGTGATGCACTTGCATCATTCAGGGAGCGAATATTTAAATCCACGAAATTCAGATTTAATGATTGAGTTAAAATGGTATTAAGTTGGTTAAAAAATAATTCAGTCCCTGCACTGATAAATGTGGATGTTGCAGCGGTACCCAGATTTCCTCCTGAACCTTCGGCAAATGAACGCCTGACTATTAAGCTCAATGCCTGCTGATTGGTATTATTTACATCGCTCAGGTAGGATTGTAATTCATCCTTAATATAGGCGTCTGCCGGGAAATTGATGTCAAATGAGATATTTGGAGTCATTAAAGGTCCGCTCAGATTCATCACAGCTTCCACCGGGACTTTTTGTTCAAGAGGCGGTCTGCCTGCAGCCACGTAAATAGGCCTCAGACTGGTTCTGACTTCATAGAGGGCCTTAATATTAATTGCAGCCTCTGCCGGATTTCCGGTCCAGCGGATGGAGCCTCCTTCACTTATTTTAAAGATCTTATTGATAAAATCCTGGGCAGTAAATTCGAATTTTCCACTGCTGATAGTATAGTCTCCATACATCTCAAAATCACCCAGACTATTAATATTGAGACTTAACTGTGAATCACCGCGGCCTGTTAACTTGCCCAGTTCTGTAAAGATATTAACCTCAGTCTTCTGATCAACCTTTAGGTCAAAATCCATTGTTAGCCCTTTAAATGTGGATAATTTGGGCTTATTTAATGATGTATCTTTTGATATGAAGGCGATAAAGTCGTTTTTGCCAATTGTTGATGAAGAATTCAGCGGGATATTAAATATAGTTCCTGCATCTGTTTTTGCATCAATAATGATCCGCATATCGTTTGTTGGACCATTAAAGCTAAAAACTCCCGTTCCATATGCAACACCAAAATAAAGCGGATTGTCTTTCGCAGTAGTATTTAAAGCCATGAATTTATTGGCCACAATATTAATATGGATTTCCGGATTGTTAATATTAGCCAGATCTACTGTGCCATTTGCGATGGCAATATTGTCTTTAATATCCCTGATTTTAAGATTATTAAGCTTGATTACTGTATTTTCAACCTCAATTTTATCTGTTATCCGGTAAGGGGTTTTTAAATAATTAACTGTCATGCCTCCCTCTTTCAAAATCAGGTTTCCGTTTATTTGTGGTTTATTTAGTTTTCCGGTAACACTCAGATCAGCTGAAACTTTGCCATTCATATTCGATATAAGGTTCTTCAGGAAAGGCTGGAAAAGCTTCACCTCATTTTCTCTCATAATGAGTTTCATGTCCAGATTATTCTGGTCATCACTTGCATTATAAGTTCCGGTAATATCCAATGTTGTTTCGCCCTTATTCTCAACATTCATTTTAACATTGATCAGTTTTGTCATATTGTCTAGTCCGGCACTCAGAGTCATATTTCCAATAGCCAATTGATTATAGTTCAGACTGTCAATTCTAATTGCGGCTTCTAAATTAGGACTTGGACCAATTCCGGCAATTTTAGCCTTTCCATTAAGCGTGCCATTTAAAGTAATTCCAAGAGGCCTTGTCAATGGATTAAAGGTTGTTAACTTATAATTATTGAAACCTATCAGTAATTCGTCGGCAGGATCTTTGGAGATGTAGCCATTAATAGTTAACATCTGATTGTCTCTGAATAACTCAAAACCTGTAATTTTTGTGCGCCTTAAAAGGCTGAATTCCTGATCCTTAGTTCGTCCGTCATCAAAGCTAAAACTAACTTTTTCCTGAATCTTCCAGGTCTGGTTATTGATTATGACATCAGAAGGAAGTATACTTAATTGAATTCTTTGGTCACCGCTGGGCCTGAATTCTACCAATGAGTTTAAGTCTAGCTGGTTTATCGCATTTTTATCCGAGAGTTTAATGTTCAAACTCAGACTGTCATTTTGTAGAATATTGGCAATGTTGACATTTTTGATGTACAGACTGTCTGTAATGTCAATTCTGTCTGAGGTGATGAAAATGTTCATGGCATCTGCAGAAGTACTTTCATCAATAATAAGATCGTTAACTTTTATTTTGTCATACTGAATCAGTTTTATAAATCCATTCAGATTCGCAGTATTTGAATCTGAAACAAACTTTCCATTGAAGTTAGCCTGCTCAGGAATTTTGAGCTTAGGTGCAAACAGTATACTCAAGGGTTCAAAATATTTAACCAGGAGGTTAAATTCAAAATTCTGTTTTTCAGATTTAAGATAAGTCAGGCCCAGGGATGGAATATACTTACTGGCTACAGACTTAAAAAAGGAAGGCAATGTTTTCAGATGATACTGCCCTTTAATACTGGCATCAAAAATATCGGATTCTATATTCATGGAACGGTTTGACCCTGTTCCAATGGCCCTGAGCATGACCGAATCAATATCAAAAGAGTTTTTCGAATTGCTCAGATGAATTTTTGTGAGATCAATCAGGCCTTCAATATTTTCCAGACTTGATCCTGTAAAATTGGTCTTTAATTCTGCATCAAATTGAACGCTGTCTTTAATAAGTTTAAGATTGTGCAGGTTGGCACCTTGTATGGAGGCATTGAAATTGAAAACCGGCAAATTTTGATTCAGGTCTACCTTACCTTCAAAATCCAGCTTCACATTAGGGTCATCGACATTAATTTTCCCGTCGAAAATTTTATTTACGAAACGGCTGTCAACTTTTATGTTACTGTATTTGTAATCCTCAAATTCAAAATAAACGATGTTTGCTAAAATTTGCTCCTGTAAACTATTTAATTTGATGCCTTTACCGCTGATATCTGCAGTCAGTGTTGTTCTTCCCAGAGTTTTTTGATCCAGCAATTCACCCAGGTTGAAATCATAAGTTTTAATTTCTCCCTTATAACTTGGAACCGAAGCTTCATTTATCTTCAAGTTTAAATCGGTAACAATCCTTCCTAAACGTGTTTTAAATTCCCCAAAGGCTTTAAAATCATTAATAAATCCCGTAAACCGGCCTTTAAAATTCACAGTTCCGAATTTTTCTACCATTATTGGAATGATTGAACTCTCTGCCCCTGTAGCTTTAGCAATGATTAAATCCAGATCTTTTTTATTAGTTGATATCTGATCAAAGTCCAGATCCAGCATTGTTTGCTTAATGTTTGGCAGGCCGGTAAGCCTGAAATCTCCCTTAACATAAGTTGCCTGTCCGCTTTGTATGAGCATATTTTTTGCTTTCAGGTCTTTTACATAGCCTGAAACCTGGCCATTAACCTGCAAAATAATTGATAATTTGGACAGGTTTGAAGAAAAATAGGCAATATCAGAACTGTTGATTTTAGCATTTTGGAAGTTTGAATTAAGGAAAATTTTGCTGGTGAAATTGTTGAAATCAGTTAATTTAGAGTATTTTAAGACTAGGTAATCACTAATTTTACTATCTATAGTTTCAAGCAAAAGCTTTTTAAACTCCATCTGATTGGTATCAATCGTCGCGTCGGTACTGAGGTTCTTCAAATAGAAACCACTCTTCTCTCTGAATGTCATATTCCTGACCCCGGCTTTCAATAAGTAGGATTTTGTATCCAGATCCAGGATAGTTGTACTCAGTCTTTTGAGATCAATATCATTGAAATTTACCCCCTTAACGGGTTTGATATTATTGAAATTTTTGTATTTGAATGAGATATTATTCAAAACAACTTTTCCGATACTGATATCATATGGTTTTGAAACCTTTTTATTCGTGGTCTTGCCGCTGCTGAAATAATTCAGGATAAAAGTCAGATTTGAGGATTGGTCTTTAAATTTCTTCAGATGGAACTTTCCGTTGTCCATCTGTATGAGTTTAACGTTTATTTTACGTTCCTTGATGGAGAAGTAGTTAATATTGATGGAAAATTTTGGAGAAAAGACCAGTGTATCTTTTTCAAGATCCTGGATATAAAGACTGTCAAGCACCAATGATTTAAAAGGCTTGATGTATATGGAAGAAAGCTCTACCCGTGTATTAAGTTCCTTTGAAAGATAGTTTGCAGCTTTTTTTGCTACGTATGTCTGAATGGTTTGGAATTGTAATGAGAAAGTCAATAGTGTAAGCAACAATAAAAACGTTGCCAGTATCCAAAGAGTTATTTTTAGTGCTTTTTTGATAAGTTTGTATTTTAAATAATCATTTCAATTATAGCAAACGTTTTGGCAATCATACTGGGTATTGAATCTTCCTGCGACGACACTTCTGCATCAATTTGTATGGATGGCAAAATTTGTTCCAATGTAATCGCAGGTCAGCTTGTTCACCAAAAATATGGAGGAGTGATCCCCGAACTGGCTTCACGAGTACACCAGCAAAATATTATTCCTGCAGTGCATGAGGCCATTTCAATCGCAAAAATACATAAAAATGATATCGATGCTGTAGCTTTTACAAGAGGCCCCGGATTATTAGGTTCGCTCCTCGTTGGAACCTGCTTCGCAAAGGCATTTGCACTCGCTAATAATCTACCCCTTATTGAGGTAAATCATATGCAGGCACATATTTTAGCACATTTCATTGAAGAAAATAAGCCCGAATTTCCTTTTTTATGTCTGACTGTTTCTGGTGGTCATACACAGATTGTATTGGTCAGGGACTATTTTGATATGGAAATTGTCGGGCAAACTACTGATGATGCCGCAGGTGAAGCTTTTGATAAAACTGCAAAATTATTAGGTCTACCTTATCCGGGAGGCCCTCTCATCGACAAATATGCAAAATTGGGGAATAAAGATGCGTTCAAATTTCCGGAGCCTCAAATCCCCGGACTTGATTTTAGTTTCAGCGGACTCAAAACTTCAATCATGTATTTTGTTCGTGATAGGATAAAAGAAAACCCTGATTTTTTGACTCAGAATTTGAATGATGTTTGTGCTTCTGTTCAAGATAGAATTATTTCAATTTTGCTGAATAAACTGAAAAAGGCTGCGGTACAGTATCAAATTAAAACTATCGCTATTGCTGGTGGGGTTTCTGCAAATTCGGGACTTAGAGCTGCCCTTATGGAGACGGTAGACTCATTGAAATGGGAAGTTTTTATACCAAAGTTTGAATATTGTACAGACAATGCCGCTATGATCGCTATTGCGGCACATTA
Source organism: Sphingobacterium thalpophilum (assembly GCA_945865415.1). Classification (GTDB taxonomy): domain Bacteria; phylum Bacteroidota; class Bacteroidia; order Sphingobacteriales; family Sphingobacteriaceae; genus Daejeonella; species Daejeonella thalpophilum_A. The sequence goes on along the minus strand of CAMBFY010000100.1, from coordinate 225 downwards.
CAAATATTTGAATAATGATTTTGTTGGACAGGAAATCTCACCGATGGCCAGATTACAGTTCTGATAATTAATTAGCTTTTTACAAAAATTTAACACGAGATTTACTATCTGAAATATGAGCGCATCAAGTATAATTTTCTTTTTGATTTTTTTAATTCCATTAACCGGATTCCTCTTCTGGGTTATGCGTCAGGATAAGCGAAGGGGTAAAATAGGTATGTTTAT
>CAMBFY010000099.1 GCA_945865415.1 Sphingobacterium thalpophilum | reverse complement strand
CAATGCAGGGAATCAATGATTTTATTCCTACAGAAATTAAGGCCAAATACATCAATCTGCTATTACAGGTTGGTTTTGACACCATTGACTTTGGAAGTTTTGTTTCAGAGAAGGCTATACCCCAATTAAAAGACACCAGCGAAGTTCTTAATAAACTGAATTTAGGTAATGGAAAAACAAAACTTCTGGCGATTGTTGCTAATCTTAGAGGTGTTGAAGAGGCTATCAAGCATCCAGAAATATCTTATCTGGGATTCCCCTTTTCTGTTTCTGAAACATTCCAGCAACGAAATACAAATTCCGGGATCGAAACTTCTCTGCTTACAGTGGAAAAATTACTTAGCGACTGTGAAAAAACTAATAAAGAAGTAGTAATTTATCTATCAATGGGATTTGGGAATCCTTATGGTGACCCATGGAGCCCTGATATTGTAGCACATTGGGCTGCTGAACTGGCAGAAAGGGGTGCCTTAACCATATCACTCGCTGATACAACAGGGGTTTCAAATCCGGAAAACATCCAATACCTATTCCCAAACCTGGTTTCCAGCTTCCCTAAAATCGAATTTGGGATTCACCTTCACAGTACCTCATCGACCTGGCATGAGAAAATAGAAGCGGCCTGGGAAAGTGGTTGCAGAAGGTTTGATAGTTCCCTGGGAGGTTACGGAGGCTGCCCCATGGCTTCTAATCAACTAACCGGAAATATTGCAACAGAAGGCTTAATTTCATTCCTGAAGGCAAAGGGAGAAAACCATAGGCTTGATCTGGATAAATGGAATGAAGCAGTGGAATATTCTTCGAGGGTGTTTAACTAATTGAGAGTGGAGAATTTATAATGGAGAACTAAACTAACAGCTTAAAATGGGATTTAGACATGAACTCAAATTTCTGCTTTAAGCTTTCTGCTTTAAGCTTGGAGAGTCATTTTAAAATGCTGTATCCCCGCCTCCTCAAACTGTTCACCTGACTTTTCAAAGCCGAATTTAGCATACAATGGCATCGCGTCCAGCTGAGCATGTAAATACACAAATTTAGCGTCCTCAGGAAGATCCTTTAAAACTGTTGCTACAAGTGCCTGTCCAATTCCTTTTCCCCTATATTCTTTTAAAACTGCAAAACGCTCGAGTTTAAATCCTTTTTCTGTTTTACGCCATCGGGATGCTGCAGCAGGAATACCATTAAAGGTACCGAGAAAATGCACAGACTCATCTTCAAATTCCCATTCAAGTTCAGGAGGACAGTGTTGTTCATCAACAAACACTTTTCTACGTATAGCAAAGACTTTTTGAAGGTCTTCTTCATTATTTACCCGTTCAACTTTTATTTGATCTTCCATTTTCATGAACTGATTTAAATATCGAAAAGGGCAAGCTTTACCTGGAAGCCCTTAAAAATAGACTAAAGTCTGTCGTTAACATTAAGGCAGTTAAGATCTTCAAAAGCCTTGATCAGCCTCTTAACAAAGTTATCTTCGCCTTTTCGAAGCCATACCCGCGGATCATAATACTTCTTATTAGGTGAGTCATCTCCTTCAGGGTTACCGATCTGACTTTGAAGATATGCCTCTTTTGACTGGTAATAATCTTTTATACCTTCCCAGAAAGCCCATTGCATATCTGTGTCGATATTCATTTTGATAGCTCCATAAGATATAGCCTCACGAATTTCTTCCTGTGAAGACCCGGAACCACCATGAAAAACAAAATTCACAGGTTTTTCAGTACTTATATTAAACTCGGAACGAACAAAGTCCTGAGAATTTTTAAGAATTATCGGCTGAAGTTTGACATTACCAGGCTTATAGACACCATGAACATTCCCGAATGCTGCAGCGACTGTAAATTTCTCACTAATTGTACTAAGTTCTTTAAATGCATAGGCAACTTCAGAGGGCTGGGTATATAGTTTTGAGCTATCAATATCACTATTATCAACCCCATCTTCTTCCCCACCAGTTACCCCCAGTTCAATTTCAAGAGTCATGCCCATGGCCTTCATCCTTTTAAAATACTGTTTGCTTATTTCAATATTCTCTTCAATTAGTTCTTCAGAAAGATCCAGCATGTGCGAGGAGTAAAGAGGTTTACCGTATTGTGCAAAAAAACGTTCACCATGATCTAATAAGCCATCAATCCAGGGTAAAAGTTTCTTAGCGGCATGGTCAGTATGTAAAATCACAGCTACTCCGTAATGTTCTGCCAGCAGATGTGTATGCTGTGCTGCTGACACACCTCCAAGTATACATGCATTTAAATTATCATTATTTATTGACTTGCCTGCATAGAATTGTGCTCCACCATTTGAAAGCTGAATAATTACAGGGGAATTAACAGATTTAGCTGCCTCCATCACTGCATTGATTGAATTGGTACCAATGACATTAACAGCCGGGATTGCAAATTGATGTTTTTTAGCTACTTCGAATAAATCCTGGACCGCATCACCATGCAAAACACCCTTAAATTCTTTTAAATTCATGACTTTAATTTTTATTATGATCATCGAAATTATGAAAAATAGGCTCAAAATCAAGAAATAGGGCTAATTATTATTGTCCACCTTGGTTAAGTTTAATTCAATCATATTGAAAGGCATTGCTTTCTTAAAATTTTTGTTTCTTTGTAAGCTATATACAAATCCAAAATGGCCTGGTTTAAGAGAGAAAAAAAGGGGATTATAACTTCCACAGAGGAAAAAAAAGAGACTCCCGATGGATTATGGAATAAATGTCCTTCCTGTAAGAAACCTTTGCATTATGCAGAACAGGTTGAAAATAAATACGTTTGTCAGTATTGTGCCTATCACCTGAGAATAGGCTCAAAAGAATATTTTGAAATTCTTTTCGACAACAATGAATTCGCTGAATTATACCCAAATATCCGTTCAGCTGATCCATTGAATTTTATTGATTCAAAAAAGTATACAGAAAGACTGGAGGAAAGTTATGAGAAAACAGGATTGAATGATGCAATACGTGCTGCTTCAGGCAAATTAGCAGGTCAGGATCTGGTCATTGCTTGTATGGACTTTAATTTTATTGGCGGATCAATGGGTTCGGTTGTAGGTGAGAAAATTGCACGTGCAATTGATTTCAGCATCAAGCACAAAATTCCTTTCATGATGATCTCAAAATCGGGAGGTGCAAGGATGATGGAAGCTGCATTTTCGCTCATGCAAATGGCCAAAACATCAGCTAAATTAGCTTTATTAAGCAAAGCTAAGATTCCTTATATTTCCTTGCTTACAGACCCCACAACTGGTGGAGTTACAGCATCTTACGCAATGCTTGGCGACATTAATATTTCAGAACCTGGCGCTTTAATTGGCTTTGCGGGTCCAAGGGTTATAAAAGAGACCATTAAAAAAGACCTCCCAAAAGGGTTTCAAACTTCGGAATTTGTTCTGGAACATGGATTTTTGGACTTTATCGTTGACAGAAGGCAAATGAAGGCGAAATTGGGATCTTTTCTCAAGATGCTCAAGCCATAAAAATCTAAAGTTTCCTTAGGATTTCTGCCACCTTATTTTCAAAAATCATCTGCCATTCGGGGGCTAAGTTCGTATCTGAATCTTCTTGTGCTTCTCCTGTATTTCTAAGTTGTTCAGCAGTTGGTGCATAATAAATATAACCATTTGTATAGGCTGCAATAAATGTATTCTCGTTTGGAGCACTCTTTTTAATATTGAGGCCAAGTTGTACAGTCAGTTCACCTGGAAAAGTAATTAGTTGCATATTTCCAATTTTGACACCAAGAATTTCAACTTTAATCATTTTGGCGCCCGATGATTTTAGCTGATGCATTTTAACCAATGATAAATTTTCCCGAATTCTGGTTAAACGTTCCATCATATAAATATTAGAACGATAATTTTCCATGTCTCTTCTGTTTATAGAATCCATTCGGATCATATCAATTCTATTCTGTTTCCCTTCTTGCATGTATCGTTGTTTATAAAAAGAAGGATACCCAGAATCATAAGTATACTTTGTATTCAAAGCAATAAATGTTTTCAGATTTATATTTGTTCCTTTAAGTGAATTCAATATTCGTTTTTGTTCAGCCTCTAAAGTTGTAATTCGTTCTGCGAAATTCGCTCTTGGAAGTTCCAGATATTCATTAAACACGTTTATTTCTGAGTGATTTACAGTTTTAATGCGCTGCAATGCATTGAGAACACTAAAGCCAAGCATATTCCCCAACGGCTCGGCATCTGTGGGATTATCTATTCCTTTATAATTGACCGGGTTAATGTCTCCGCCGCAGCCCTGTAAGAAAAGAGCCATTGAACCTTTTAAGTTATCCTCAATTACTTTGGAAGCAAAGCCAATGATATCTGCCGTATTGCCTCCATTTGGTACACCCTGTATTGGATGTACTGCAAAATTATAGAGTACTGCCAGGGTTTCTCCATTTAATTTATTCAACCTGAATATCCCTATTTGCGGATCCGTTGGGCCAATTTCTGCGATATCATTATCGGGTGGAAGTGAATATGCCCGCCTTGCATCTGTTTGCGAGCCATCTTTCATTTTATACCTTCGGTTCTCCATGATTCGATTCTCATACCCAATACCTGCTCCAACACTTACAGGAACCAAATTTTTCATGGCTAATTTTACCGCAAGTACGGTCAAGCTATCCGTATCAGCCCGTACAATTCCATGGCAATGACTTGCATTAATAAGAATGTTTGAGGCTGGTATATTCAATTCATTCTGTATCTGTGACCGAACTTTTGAAAGATATCCTTCCTTTAGTGGGCCTATTTCTTCAAGTGCCACTACATCCAAGGTAATAATTGCCATTTTTATCAGGCCGTTATCCAATACCAGTGCTTTTACATAAAGCGGATCATTAACTAAACCTGCAGTTCGGTCGGTAATATCTAGTTTAGCTACTCCTGCCCTAATTATAGCATGGACATTTTGAGAAATTATAAAAAAACTCAAAAAAGAGATCAACTTGAGAGTGTTGAATATTGGCTTGATAAAATACATTAGAATTGAATTTAATCTATTATTATTTAGCATAATAGAATCTAAATGAATATGAGTACCCGTAAATTTATCTTTGACATTCGATAACAATAAAAAAGCTCTGCTTCAGAAGAATAAGTATTAGAACTAACTGCCCAAGGTTAATTCCTCAAAAGCTGCGGTCAAACTCCTTTGTATTCCCTGCCCCTGGAAGTCTTCTGCGCCCGGAATACTTTGGGCTTTTAATATATCTTCCTTAGATTTTCCTGACTTAATTTCATTTTTCACGAACAGAAGTAACTTTTCGAGGTAATTCTGCATAGCTCTAATTTCCTCTTTGCCTCCGGTAACTTTTACCGGATCAGCAGAATGACCAAACACAAATAAAGTATCCTTGTCGAATTTTGCCACTGTTTTATCCAAGACATTGATCCAGCTTTGAATATTTGCACCTCCTGCCCTATCTATGAAGGGATACCTTTTATTAAACATAAGATCACCCATATGTGCAATATTGGCATTTTCAAAGTGCACAACTATATCCCCATTAGTATGCCCAGCTCCAAAATAATGCGCTTTAATTAGCTCTGATCCTACTCTGGCCTTCCATTGATCCTGAAATACAGTATCAGCAAAAAGTTGTTTATCTTCAGATTTCTGGGCAGTTGCTGTTTTTTGATGATTTGCAAGACAATTTGTATGACCAACAACTTTCTCAGCAAATCCCTTAAAAGCGAGGTTCCCTCCTGTATGGTCCCCATGATGATGAGTATTGATCAGGTAATTTAATGGCCCGGAAGAAATTTTCTTTAGTTCTGCAATCAAATGAGTGGCCGGATCGACAAACTGAGTATCTACCACCACCATCCCGGAATTATTTGATAACCAGGCTATGGTACCACCCTGCTCTGTGAAGATACCAACATCATTTCTTAAGGGGGTGAATTTATAAGCGGGCTGCATCAGGAAATTAGCCAGGGCACTATTATTAGATATGGCGAGCATTGCCATTGAAAGTCCAGTTCCTTGTAAAAATTTTCTGCGTTGCATGGAAAATCAGTTTAAATGAACTTAAATGTAAATAAAAAAAAATCAATTAAGTTTTAAAGAACTAAACCCCGACCCGGCATAATTCCATTAGCTTGGTAATGACATAATCAATTTCTTCATTTGAGTTGTATTTGCTAAAAGAAAACCGCACTGCAGGACGATTAGGGTTGGCTTGAATTCCATTCAGTACATGGGATCCTATGTTCGTTCCAGAGCTGCAAGCGCTACCTCCAGATACAGAAATTCCGGCAATATCAAGACTAAAAAGTAACATTTCAGCCATATCCATTTCAGGAAAGGAAACATTTAAAACTGTGTAAAGGCTCTTTTCAGGATCAGTTTCACCATTAAACTCTATTCCGGGAATATTTACCCTTAGCTGATTTATCATGTAGGATTTAAGTCCCTGGATATATTCTTGATGTTCCTCCATTTCAGCGTAAGCAATTTCAAGAGCCTTAGCCAAACCAACAATCCCATAAACATTTTCGGTCCCGCCTCGCATATTACGTTCCTGAGAACCGCCAAAAATCATTGGATTGATTTTTATTTTATGATTAATATATAAAAAACCTACACCCTTGGGTCCATGTAATTTATGTGCAGCACATACCAGAAAATGAACCTTTAGTTTACTAAGATCGTGAATGTAGTGTCCCATACTCTGAACCGTATCACAATGAAAGATTGCATTATACTTTTCACATAATTCGCCTACCCTTTCAATATCCGTCAGCGTTCCTAATTCATTATTAGCCTGCATAAGCGAAACAAAACTACGTTCATTGATATTTAAAAGTTCTTCCAGATGCTGATAATCAACAGAACCCTTTGCATCAGTGTTTACATAATTCAGCTTTATCAAATCACTTTTTTCAAGTGCCTGAAGGCTGTGTAAAACTGCATGATGTTCAATTACACTGGTAATTACATTTTTTATTCCGTGGTCAATTATGCTACAGCGAATGGCCATATTATCTGCTTCTGTACCACCAGAAGTAAAGAAAAATTCGGAGGGTGAAGCGCGCAATAGGGATGCAACACTCTTTCTTGCCTTTTCTATTAAAGTACGTGCTTCACGGCCATGGGCATGTATGGAAGATGGATTTCCATAATTACTTTCCATTACTTCATAAACAGACTTTAATACCTCTTTGTCTATAGGAGTTGTAGCCGCATTATCCAGATATACACGCATAAAATTTATATTCAACAGGTGACTTTTTCCATCTGCCATTGGTCGAAGCAGATTTAAAAATTAAGAATTTCTACTCATTAAATTAGCATTCATTATTTTTATTGTAACTCTATTCAGTAAGACGTAATATTTCCTTAATATCTGAAATGATTTTTTGGGCGAGATATTCTGCACCCGTTTCTGAACTACTTTCTGAATAAATTCTGATTATGGGTTCTGTGTTTGATTTCCGTAGATGTACCCATTGTTTATCGAATTCAATCTTTAATCCATCAATAGTTGAATGGGGCTGGTTTTGATATCTCTTTTCAACTTCAATTAAAAGTGAATCGATATCCATCTCAGGAGTCAGTATGATCTTATTTTTTGAAATATAATAAGCTGGATAAGAAGCCCTTAAAACTGAAACAGATTGCTTATTTATTGCAAGATGAGTTAAAAACAAGGCAATTCCTACAAGAGCATCACGTCCATAATGAGATTCAGGATAAATAACCCCACCATTTCCTTCCCCGCCAATAATGGCCTTAGTCTCCTTCATTTTATTAACCACATTTACTTCTCCAACAGCCGCAGCATTGTAAGTTCCACCAGCCGCATCAGTTACATCCCTTAATGCACGCGTTGAGGATAAATTAGAAACAGTATTACCGGGGGTATGTTTCAATACATAATCTGCAACAGCAACAAGTGTATATTCTTCTCCAAACATCGAACCGTCTTCACAAACGAAACACAATCTATCTACATCAGGGTCAACAGCTATACCTAGATCAGCCTTTTTAGCAAGCACCAAGCGTGAAAGTTCAAACAGATTTTCAGGTAATGGCTCGGGATTATGCGGGAACTCACCATCAGGTTCACAATAAAGTTCGTGAATAATCTTTACCCCAAGAGCTTTTAAAAGGGCCGGCACAAAAATTCCCCCGGAGGAATTTACACAGTCGATGGCAATTTTGAAATTAGCATTACGTACAGCCTCGGCATTTACCAATGGTAATGCCAAAACCTTATCAATATGCTTTTGCAGATAGCTGTCATCGTAACTAACTTTACCCAGATTATTAACTTCAGCAAACTCAAAATCGTTCTCCTCTGCCATAATCAGAACTAATTTTCCTTCCTCATCAGAAATAAACTCTCCTTTATCGTTCAAAAGCTTCAGTGCATTCCATTGCTTGGGATTATGACTAGCAGTAAGAATAATTCCTCCACCGGCATTTTCATCGGGAACGGCAAGCTCAACGGTAGGAGTTGTTGACAGACCTAAATCTACAACATCAATTCCTATACTTTGCAAGGTTCCGACTACCAGATTCCGGACCATTTCGCCAGAAATTCTTGCATCTCTTCCAATTACTACTTTATTTTTGCCTGTACTTGCTATAACCCAACGGCCATATGCTGAGGTAAATTTTACGATGTCAGTTGGTGTCAGGCCATTTCCTGCCAGTCCACCAATTGTTCCTCTGATTCCGGAGATTGATTTTATTAATGCCACGATTTTAAATTATGGGACAAAAATAACAATTACATCGTATTCATAACTCTAAAACAGTAAATGTATATATTTGCTTTTATACACTCTGTTCTGCATATGCCTAAAAAGTGGTTTCAAAACTGGTTCAATTCGCCTTATTATCATATTCTGTATGATCAGCGAAATGATGAAGAGGCTGAATTTTTTATAGATAATTTATGTGCACACCTCAAACCAGGTATAAAATCCAATTTACTCGATATTGCCTGCGGCCGGGGAAGGCACTCTGTTTATCTGAACAAAAAAGGATACGATGTTACGGGAATAGACTTATCGGTATCCAGTATAAAGTTTGCCCAGCAGTTTGAAAATGAAAAAATGCAGTTTTATATGCATGATATGCGCTATCCGTTTTACATCAATTACTTTGATATTGCATTTAACTTATTTACTAGTTTCGGATACTTTGATTCAGAAAAAGATCATATCAATATCTTAAAAACATTCAGAAAATCTTTAAAAAAAGGCGGAATTCTGGTTCTTGATTACTTTAATAGCCATAAAATTATGAATCATTTAACCAATCAGGAGATCAAACATGTAGATGGAATTGATTTTTA
>CAMBFY010000098.1 GCA_945865415.1 Sphingobacterium thalpophilum | reverse complement strand
AAAGACAAGAGGCTACGCTTGCAAAGACAACCGACTGCGTTCTTAAACGTTTGTCTTTGCGAGGTGGCACAATGAAGCAATCTTATGAAGTTTAGCAGTAATAGTGAGGGGATTGCTTCGCTACACTCGCAATGACAATAGGCTGCGCTTGTAAAGACAACCGACTGCGTTCTTAAACGTTTGTCATTGCGAGGAGGCACGACGAAGCAATCTTATGAAGTTTAGTAATAATAGTGTGGGGATTGCTTCGCTACGCTCGCAATGACAAGAGGCTACGCTTGCAAAGACATAACGCTACGCTCGCGATGACAAGAGGCTGCCTGCGCCAGCGGGGAGGTTCCAGCCTCCGCTGGAATGACAGATATAGCGATGGGGAAAAGGAGATTCCAGCCTCCGCTGGAATCGAAATTTCTAATCAACTACAAATCCTGAGCTATGAAAGGTTTGATATCTGATGAAAAATCTCAGATGCTTACATCGAAACTCAACAAAGAGGTTACAAAGCGACTTTTGGATTAAATCAATATAAAACTAACTTAGCGTTAACATTAAATTAAATTCTATACCAGACATGACCATTCAGCATAAATCTCTTTGGATAATATTAATCCTGTTGATTTTATCACTTTATGCTGAAGCTCAGGAGAATCGAACCCAATCATCAGTCGCAAACCGACCTGTAGTTCAAGCCAAATTATCTGCCACAGACCCAATTGTTGACGGTAAAATAATAGGAGATTCATTTTGGGAAAGCATAGAACCCATTGGTGATTTAACACAAATCAAACCTAGTGTCGGTGCTCCTGCAACCGAAAAAACAGTTATTAGGATTGCCTATACCGATAAAATGTTTTATATATCAGCTATCTGTTACCATGCTGATCCAAAAACAATAGTTGTATCTGACTCAAGAAGAGATGCCGATCTGACGGATGACGATAGTTTTCTGTTTATCCTCGATACTTATAACGATACTCAAAATGGCTTTTTATTCGGAACCAATGCAAATGGTATGGAATACGATGCTCAAATTGATAATGAAGGCAAAGGGAGTAATAATACTAATCGTCAACAGGGTGGTGTTATTGGAGGTATAAACTTAAACTGGGATGCAGACTGGGATATAAAGACTGAAATCGGAGATTACGGATGGAGCGCAGAGTTTGCCATTCCATTGCGTTCACTGAGATTTACTGCTGGAGAAGACCTGACTTGGGGGATAAATTTTGAGAGGAATATCAGTAAAAATACTGAAACCGCGTACTGGGCAACAATTCCAATAGGTTTTGATCTGAAAAGATTATCACTGGCAGGTAAGCTGGAAGGATTAAATCTAAAAAATCCGGGTAATTTCAAAATATTTCCATACGTGCTTACACAAGCAGTGAACAACAAAGCAGTAGTACCTGATAAAACTGATACCCATGTTGAGGCCGGAATGGATTTGAAATATAGTGTAACGCCAAGTCTGACCTTAGATTTAACCTACAACACTGATTTTGCTCAGGTTGAGGTTGATGATGAGCAAGTTAATCTGGATCGGTTCAACTTATTTTTCCCTGAAAAGAGGCCCTTTTTTCTTGAAAATGCAGGTCAGTTTACAGTTGGAAGTCCGGGTGAAGTAGATTTATTTTTTAGTCGTAAGATTGGAATTAGTGAAAATGGGAATATTATACCGATCACAGGCGGCGGACGACTTTCAGGTAAAATTGGGCAAACCAATGTGGGATTATTGAGCATGTTCACAGACGATGTCCAAAGCCTGGGGATTGACAAGAACAGTTATAACATGGCCAGAGTAAACCACGATTTTCCAAAAAGCAGATCATCCATTGGAGGGGCATTTATTAACAGAACAGGAATGGGAGATGGCGATGATGATTACAATCACGTGATGGCAGTAGACGGGCGATGGGGTCTTGGCCAAAAAGCACAGATCTCTGGATTTCTGGCTAAAAGTGCAACTCCCGGAATTACCGATTCTGATCATTCCTATAAACTTCAGTTCAGCTACAATTGGGAAAGATGGGAACTCAGAGCAGCCTACACTGAATTAGGTGAAGGTTTTAACCCGGAAGTAGGTTTTCTTCAAAGGACTGCCTTCAGAAAACCTGAATTTTTTATCCAGCACAGATGGAGGCCAGATAATTTATTGAACTTCTTAGAACTCAGGCCTCATATCTCTTTCAGACAATATTCCGATTTCAATGGAAATTTAGTTACGAGCTACCTCCATATGGATAATCATTGGGTTTGGAAAAGCGGATTGGAAATACATTCAGGAGTAAATTACACCACTGAAGGGGTGGTACAGGATTTTAAATTATCAGGGGTTTTAGTGCCTAAAGCCGTGTATAAACATAATGAACTGCAGCTTGTCATGATAACAAATCAAAACAAAGCAGTTTCATTGAATGCACGCACAATCATAGGAGGATATTTTGGAGGAGAAAGAATAGCTACAACGGCAACTGTAAAAGCCAGAGTTGGGGATAAATTGAATTCATCGGCCATTGTTAACTACAATATATTAAACCTGCCAAACGGTGAATTGAAAGCAGTTATACTTGGGAATCGTCTGGCTTATTCATTTACCCCCCGTATGTTTGTTCAGAGCCTGGTTCAATATAACAATAGATCGAGAATTACTTCTGTAAATGCAAGATTTGGCTGGCTACAAAATGCAAATAATGGTTTATTTGTGGTATTCAATATCGTAAAAGATAAAGATTTGCTTGACCTGATGGATACGCAAAGTGTGACACTCAAATACACACGTAGCTTTGATTTGTTGAGTTTGTAAAAATCTTAGCTGCGCAAGACTAGCGCACTTATCGAATTTTCACATGCGACCCCTTCAGGGTCGGGGCTGGCTATTGGGTTTTTCTATAAACATACGACCACCTTCGGGGTCGGGTAATCTGTTATGTCAACTAACTTGAGAATTGTTGAATTGGCGATGATTTTTCCGGTGTAGATTTTTTCAATGACCCTGAAGGGGTCAAATGTTTATAGCATTAAATTAAAACAGAAATCCCGACCCTGAAGGGGTCGTCTGATCTGTAATGTCAACTAACTTGAGAATTGTTGAATTAGCGATGATTTTTCCTGTGTAGATTTTTTAAATGACCCTGAAGGGGTCAAATGTTTATAGCATTAAAATAAAACAGAAATCCCGACCCTGAAGGGGTCGTATGTGATAGCCCTATAAATTGAAATCATCCCCTAATATCCATTTCCATTCGACTTAAGCGTGTGTACCGATTATTAAACGATCCCCCTACATACGGAACAGAATCACCTGCAAAAAACCTTGAAGGAATTATGCACCCCATATACCCCTATCGCCTAATCAATAATCACACATTCAATATTCAGATAATTCGCAATTTTCTTAATAGTATCGGCATGATGGCCAATGCCAAGGGCAAAATGGTGTGTAGGGCCTTCCATAGTCCAGCGGCGAATAAAAACCCTGACATTTTCTTTAAAATAGCCACGGGTATTTGTATTGCCGGTTGCAGGTATCGGACCTTTAACAGATTCTCCTTCGGCTACAACAAACTTAAATTTCCCTTCAAACGTAGAATTAATACTTAAAATAGTAATTGGCCCTTCTTTTATCTTGAATTCAACACCAGCTCCAAATCCCGGTTTGCCATGATACTTTTTCAGACTACGTAAAACCGGTCTGCCCTCAGCAATAGCAACATTATGAGGACCGTCATGACCAACCAATACAAAATCATCTATAAAATCCACAGGATGAAACTCCGCAAAACTACCCCCAATGTCCAGGCGATCCATAATCATCATCGCAAGACAGGTTTTTAGATCTGATTCGCCACACATCGGAAAGCCCGAACCGGTTAATAAAGAATTTCCTACCGTGAGGTTAGACATGACCAATCGCGTAGTACTGTTATCCTCAGCTTCATAATAATAAGCCAAGCCATCCAATTGCTTTTCGTCCACAAATTTTTCAAGGGCCACCGTAACTTTAGCAGCAGTCACTAAATCTTCCTCTTTGAGCTTTTCTGATATTGGGTCTGAAACAGGATCCGGTGTATCGAAAAAATCAAGGATTCGTTCTTTTGCGGCCTTCAGTTCCGCATCGCTTACTGTATGATATTGCGAAACTATTTCATGTGCCTCACATTGAATAATATGTGCACCAAAATGAGCGGTAATCATGGTAGAATCTGTATGCATATCCAGCATGGCCTCTATCGGGTGCCCAATATGCCCTATTCTTACGGTTTTAACATCATGTAAAACTTTGGCAATCCGGCAATATTCTTCTATTTCCAAATCCGATTGTGGATCATCATGCAATGTTCCAATAATCATTTCAGGAACCTTTTTTCCCATCCTGACCGCCACACCTGCAAACTCCGGTAAAGAGCAGATATCATCGTTATACAATTGCATGTGCGTACTAGCCTTAGCATAATCCATTGCTTTATCCGGCTGCAAGGCTACCATCACAATCGGCACATCAATACTTCTGATAATCGTTCCAAAAGTACTGGAAGTAGCATAGGTAAGCATATCGCAAAAGATCAGATCCAGGTTTGCTGCCTTTAGCACCGGAACCAGATCATAGGCACTTTTTACATTATCCACGATCCCAAAATCTACAACCTCTACCTCATGTTTTTCCAGTTTTTTGAGAAATACATCTTGCTTGGCTTTCAAGGCATCTAATAGCCCTTCAAACTGGCTCCAGTACTTATAATAACCTACACCAAAAACACCAATTTTTGCTACTGTTTGCTTTCTTCGCAAAATAGGTGCTTGCGAACTTGTTCCCGACTCATTCTTTAAATTCTTATCCATTTTATTAATGATCATCTGATAATATTTTGACTAATTAAGTATCTGTTTTGACTCCAAGTTAAAAGGTTGAATCTTCCGTATAAAAATAAGAAGAAGAATAAATGCCAATGGGTATAAAATTCCGGATGCAATCCAAATTGGGGCATAGGAATAATTTTGTACAATCAATCCGATTAATGGATTAATAATTAAGCCTGAAATTGCACCCGCAGTACCAGAGAGGCCGACCACGGTTGATGTACCGTTTTTACCAAAAATATCTGAAATGGCTGTGATGTAATTCGTGATCCAAAAACCATGAGCAAACATGATGACGGCCATCAAGGCAACGGCCATTTCTACTGTTGAAACCGTGGCGATAAAGGGAGCGACTACTGTAAGTAAAGCTGCAATACCCATGACTGTTTTTCTGGCACGATTAACTGAAAAATTATTTTTTACAAGTCTATCTGAAAACCACCCTCCGATAATATTGGAGATCCCTAAGGCAAAGAAAGGAATCCAAAAGAGGTTCCCAATTTGTTCGAAAGAAACATTTCGCTCTGTGTTTAGATATTTTGGAACCCAAAACATAATAAAATAAATAACCGGATCAAGAAGAAACCTGATGAGTATAAAGGTAAAGGCTGCCCTATTCTTCAAAATAGTAAGAAACGGTATCACAGCTTGTTTAACAAGGCTCTGGTTTTTTTTCGCGTGACTATTTTCCCCCCAGGGAATATATAGCCAGATAATAACCCAAATAATTCCGGCTATAGCCGGGATGATAAAACTCCATCGCCACCCAAATTGACTTGAAATCAATATGATCAAGGGTGGAGCAATTACGGCGCCCATGGCAGCACCGCCGATGGCAATGCCATTGGCTAATCCACGCTTCTTTTCATCAAACCATTCATAAACTGTTTTTGCTGCACCGGGGAAACAAGCCCCCTCACCCATTCCGAGTAAAAACCTAAAAGCAACCAATTGATAAAAACCGGTCATCATACCATGCAATCCGCAGGCCACTGACCACATCCCAACGGCTACCGCCAAACCAATTTTGCTACCCCAGGTATCGATTAATCTGCCACCAACAGTAAACATCAACGCATAGCTGATTAAAAAGGCAGTGTTTACAAAGCCATATTCAACATCTGAAAATTTAAATTCAGTCTGAATCTTTATGATGGTCATCGATAAAACCTGACGGTCTAAAAAACTTAAACCTGTAGCAACAAAGAGGAATGCTAATACAATCCATGGAAGAACGTTTTTTTTCATTGCTGGAGCTTTAAGCTTGTTGAAATTCCGTCCCTAAGTTAAAATACCTTGGGATGATTTTTCAGATTTCAATAAATTAATTAACAAAGATATTTTTTTATAAAACCCCAGTAAACATACATTTATGCTGTTTTTTTATAAGAAATGAAAAACTATTCAAAATAATTATCAATTTCTAAAAACTATTCAATTGGTATCTGCGTAAATAAAAAGACACAAATAAAAAATAGAAAAATGAAAATTAAATCAATTGCTTTAACATTGTTTGCAGCATTATCCATTGCATTTTCTGCTAACGCTCAAAAGACTATCGTTGATGTTGCTGTAGGATCAAGTGATCACACTACTTTAGTTGCCGCTGTAAGAGCTACCGACTTAGTAGCAACCTTACAAAGCGCTGGTCCGTTTACTGTATTTGCTCCAACAAATGCTGCATTCGCGAAATTGCCTGCTGGAACTGTTGAAACCTTATTAAAGCCTGAGAACAAAGCTACTTTAGCTAAAATATTAACTTACCATGTAGTTGCAGGTAATTTGAATGCTGCAGCAGTTGTAAAAGCTATTAAAGATGCTAAAGGTTCATTAAAAGTAAAAACTGTAAGTGGTGGAATTTTAACTGCTTCATTAAAAGATGGAAATGTAATTTTGACTGATGAGAAAGGTGGAGTTTCTACTGTTGTTACAACCGATCTTGCTGCTAGCAATGGTGTAATTCACGTGATTGACTCTGTAGTTTTACCTAAATAATTTTATCAGGTAAAATTCAATTGAATTTTAAGCCACTAAGTTTTGCTTGGTGGCTTTCTTGTTTCTACTGCGGGGATTTTTTTAAAAGGACAACATAAAATTGTTCATTTCCGCTGGAGTTTCCAGCAATTTCCAAAATTGATTTTCCTGTACAACTTAAGCGTACTATCCGTTGAGTTAGCGCAGCACTTTACGGATTTGAAAATGAAATAAGAGTCTTCAGACTCGTTTCTTAAAAATACTACCTGTACGTAGAATTCCCAGCGATTACAAGAATTGATTTTCCATTAAACCAAGAATTTACTGTTTTACAGTTTTATTTTAACGCCGCTAAGGATTGTACTATGAGGCGGTTCTTCCGACTACTCAATAAACAGGGGTCTTCCATCACAAATCCAATTGAGCAATATCAGCCATAGGCATAAACATTTTTTCACTATCCGGTAAATTGACAAAACCAAATTTTTCGTAGAATGCTAATGCTTCAATATCCAATGGGTCAACTATGACAGCAATTGACCCCAGACTCCGACTGGCAATTTGATAACTACGCTTAAGTGCATCCAGTAATAAGATTCCGCCTAGTCCTTGTCCTTTAAATTTTTCATCGTTGGCTAGTCTTCCCAATAAAGTAACAGGAAGTGCCTGGTATGATCGCGGCATCATCTTTTTTATGCCTTCAGGTATCAGTTCTAAGGGTATGGATGCGTTTGAAAGCGTGTAGTAACCTTTGATAATCGTACCCTCGAACATTGCAAATACTACACATAATTTCCGCCGAACATCCTGACTTGCCTGCGTATGCAAGTAATTATCCAGCATCTCCTTGCCACATTTAAAATCCTTCTTGTTTAATGAAGAATTTAACAGGTCAATTTTGATGCTCATTTATTGTCTTTAATGAACTTTTTATAACGTTTTGCAGTATCCTGTAATTTTAGATTTGGACCTGAAGGGTTCATAAATACATTAAAAAATATCTCCTGATCTATTTTAGAAGCAAGTATAGTATTGTGCTCCTGAATGATGGCATTCGCCCTTTCCTGAACGGTATTGATAATAAAATCGGTCAGCGTACGAAATCCCCCCAGGCTGGCAGCGTATTCAAAAAGCTCCTTTTGAGCTTTGGGTATTTTAGCGTCAAACCTGGCTTTATCGGATAATGATAATTGCTTTTCCATTGTGAATTTATTTTAGACAAAAATACGGAAATAATCCGTACAAAAAATAAAGTGAAACATTATTTGACTTTCTAAGGTTTAGACCGGCTAGATAAATTGGATTGGGAATTGTTGCTAGGCAGATTTATTTAAAGGGAAATATATTACAATTTAGAAAGATTTTCCAAATCATTTAAATCTTTTGCACGGCCACTAATTTTCTTATTCTTTTTTAGGTCATCTAAATGAATTACTTTCATTGGAATTTCTTCAAACACTGTATTCAAAGCATTCTTATAAATTTCTTGAAAAGTAAATCCAGAGATTTCTTTCAAAATTTCAATACAAACTGGAGGTCTTCCAAATGTATATACATTAATTTGCGTTTGATGTAGGAAGGAATCTTCTGTCATGTCAAAAATAGGCATTTGAAATTGTTCAAATGCTTGAGCCAATTTATGATAATTGCTTTTTGAAACTTCAACAAATAGATCTAAATCTCCTGTTGTTCTAGGGAATCCATGATAGATAACTGAATATCCTCCAACTAAGACATAATTGACTTCATTTTTATTCAGAGCCAATAAAAATTCTTGAAAATCTGAATTAAAAATATTTCCCACGACTAATTTTTGCGCATTGAAAAAGCGGCTTTGTCTATTTTAGGAGGATTACCAAAAGCATAATTAAAGGAAACACTATTTAAATAGGCGAAAATCTTACCGATTTCTTCCTTACTCATTCCTAAATAATGAATAACCTCTTCCTTCTGTTCAAAAAGATTATCTGAAGTACTATATGTCCTATCCAACTTTAGCATAATCAAATATACTATGAAATTTTAATGGTCGGAACTTGGAGAGTATAAAATACCACTGTCCGTCAAGTTTCCATCGATGACCAAAATTGATTTACAGTACAACAGAAATTAGCTGCTGTACAGTTTAGCACAGCGCCGCTACGAATCTATCAATGAAGAGGTTCTTCTGACTACTCACTAAATACATTCATACAATTACTAAAAAACAAAGCTATCCAGTAAAAACTGAAGGACTAATATTGCTCCACTTACAAACGAAAGATGCAGCTATAATCCGATGATTGAGAAGGTGAACAATAAGAAATTAAAGGCTTGAACTTGGAGTAAAATTACAGCAGCGTACTGGGCAGATAACGTTTAGCAATTTCAGTTTAACCTTTCTTTATCAATTTGTTTTAATAAAAATTCTTGTCCGAATGTAAGTTTCTTGGCTAATGCACTATTCGGCTCAATTACTCTCCAAAAAGGTGTGATTTCCTCTATCAGGTTTCCTTGTTGCAACTTTTCATAATTTGCTTCT
>CAMBFY010000097.1 GCA_945865415.1 Sphingobacterium thalpophilum | reverse complement strand
TCTACCTTCTATCAGGTTATATTGTACACTTGATTCAATGGTTAAAAAATCATTCTTACCCATTTTACCAGATATGTTCAGATTTACAGTTTTTCTCTTGTAGCTTGAGTTTGGCTGTTGATCTTCTGCACGCAAATCACTTAGAGATAATCTTGTTTTTAACTTCTCACTTCCTGCACTGAATGCCACAGTATTAGTAATATTCTGACTCAATTCATAGAAGTTTCTAATATTGTCTTTCACGTAAAATGGTGAGTATGGGCGCATAACACCATCAAACTGCATTACCATAGAACCGTCCATTTTTGCACCATAGGATAAACGACCTGAGCTTAATGCAGCGGCAGGGGTTGCAGGTTTAACTCCATCATTACCCTGACCATATTCATATTGATAGTTAGGGAAAACTGATGGACTACCAAAGTTTGCATCCGAAGTAATTTCAACACCTACACCTTTCTGGGCAGTACCTTTCTTGGTAGTGATCAGGATTACCCCATTCGCAGCCTGACTTCCGTAAAGTGCAGCTGCAGCTCCACCTTTCAAAACAGAGATAGTTGCGATATCATCAGGATTAATACTTGAAATACCATCTCCACGGTCAGCATTTAATCCTTCTGTACTCGTTACGGGGCCTCTATTATTATTATTGATAGGCATACCATCTACTACATATAGTGGCTGTTGGTTACCATTCAATGAGGTATTACCACGAATAATTACACGACTGGAACCACCTGCTCCTGAGTTTGCCTGAGTTGCATCCACACCGGCAATTTTACCAGTTAATGAATTTGCAATGTTATTTTGACGTGATTCAGTAAAGTCTTCTCCACGTACCTCTTGTACTGAATAACCTAAACCTCTTTTTGCTTTGGTAACACCGAAAGCCGTTACGACTACCTCACTCAATGACTGACGGTCTTCAACAAGAGTAACATTAACACTAGTTCTTCCGTTTACAGCAACTTCCTGAGTAACGTAACCGATGTAAGTAAATACTAAAACAGCATTATCCGGAGCATTCAAAACGAAATTTCCATTTACATCTGTTGATGCACCAACATCAGAACCTTTAACCCGCACACTTACACCTATTAAAGCTTCGCCGGAAGCGTCAATTACTTTTCCGCGAATCTCTGCGCGTTTTTGTTCAATATTGTAAGTTGAGACTTTACCTGAAGCCTGAGGATTTAGGGATTTTAAACCACGATCCTCTGGTACTAATGCAAACTTTGAAGTCTGCTCCAAAAGGCGATCATCCCTTCTTTTTAAAATAATCGTGTTCTCAGTTATAGTATAAGTTATGGGTTGGTTTTTAAAAACCTGATCCAAAACATCTTCCAGAGAAGAATTTACTGCATTTACAGTTACAGGAACTGTATTTCTTAGCAGTCTGGTATTGTAAAGAAAATCATAGCCGGTTTGCTTTCTAATTTCATTGAAAACTTTATCCAGGTTAGATTTTTTTTCATTTAAGGTAACATTTTGTGAGAAGCCTTTAGCATTCACCTGCAAAAAGGCAACTAAAATTAAAATGGTACTTAGTTTCATGATTCTTAACGTTTGATTTGAGACCTTTTGTATAAGTCTCTCGCCGGTAGATTTACTGACGATGTTAATGCAGAAATCACTGCATTTACTTAGTAAAACATTTTTCATATTTTGACATTTTAGTTTGTTTTGGTTAATTAATTAAAATTCGTACACACGGAATTTAATAGATGAAATTAATCTGAAATACTTCCGTTCCGGACGCAAACCGGAGTAGTTTTTCATTTTAATCCCTTTCATAAAATTAGCTGGTATCAGTTTTTATCATATCATATTTTATTTAGGTTTAAGGCATTGATTTAACTTTTAATTTTTTCCCCTTCACTGTAAATTTAACTCCACCACTTTCTTCCATAATTTTCAAAACAGCTGATATCTTCACATCATTGGAAATAAACCCAGTGAACTCATCGTATGGAATTTTACCTTCATATACCAATTCAACATCATACCAGCGTTCAATTTCACGCATAATTTCCTTAATTGGGGTGTTTCTGAACTTGAAATAGCCATTTTTCCAGGCAACAGCCTTTTCGGTGTCCACATTCTCAATCCTAATACCAGATTGACTGGATTTGGTCAATGACTGTTCGCCGGGCTTTAAAAGCCTGGTTTTTGAAACTTCATTTGGATTAGAACTAAGGATTACTTTAACACTTCCTTCCAATAAAGTTGTCTTGACGTAATCCTCATCATCATAGGAGTTTATATTAAAATGTGTACCTAAAACTTCTACAATCTGATTATCACTTTCGACACGAAAGGGTACATTTTTATTTGGTGAAATCTCAAAATAGGCTTCTCCCTTAAGCTGAACTTTACGCTCATTTCCAGCGAATGTAGTCGGATAACTTAGCGTAGAAGCTGAGTTTAACCAAACCTTACTCCCATCAGGCAAGCGAATCTGATATTTACCCCCCTTCGGCGTTTGTATGGTGTTAATTGCAGAACGATTTGACATAAACTTGGATTTGTCAACATTATTCTTTTCATAAACGATTTGGCCATTATCAGTTTTGGTGATCGCAATGTTACCCTGACTTGCAAGCAATCCATTGGCAGCATCGTCAAGACTTATCTTTGAACCATCGGCAAGGGTTAAAATAGCTTTGTTATCACCCGGAAGGATATCATTTCTCACATCAATCTCGGCAAATTGCTCCGGCTCTGAAATTACCCTGTTTGAATAAAAATATAATCCTGTTGAAATAAATAACAAAATTAAAGCCGCAATGGAAATGGATTTCACGTAATAGAATTTGTGAGAATATTGATGCTGTTGATCAGGAAGAATGTTTTCCTGAATTTTCTGAAAAATCCTTTCGCCTACTATCTCATTGATTTCCTCAGTAGTTTCGGATTTCTTTTGAAAACTTCCATAAAAATTGAGCAAGCGCTGTTCTTCCTCAAGAGAGGCCTCCCCTGCAATGTATTTATCTAATAATTTCTCGAAATCCTTCTTGTCCAAAACTTAGCTGTTTATGATATGAGTTAAAAAATGGCGGTATCCCCTATATGATATTAAAAAATATTTAGAGACCCTGCAGTAATTGGATTGAGAGTGGAGAATTACGAATTATCGAATTACGAATTAAGACCCGAAAGCTATCGGGTTGAGAATTAGGAAGGAACTAATACCAGAAGAAAAGAATTGGCGATAAATAATATAACAAAAGTTAAAGAAGACTAAACGGAATAAATTAAAACAAACCCAGAGAAACTCTCAATTGGTGAAGTGCCTTGTTTATGTGATTTTCGACTGTTTTGGTAGAAATATCAAGTTGGGAGGCAATTTCTTTATGGGATAATTGTTCTTCCCGGCTTAATTTATACACAACCTTACATTTCTCAGAAAGATTATTAACGATAGAACTTATTTGAGATAGAAGTTCGCGATGCTCAATATTACCGTACTCAGAAGGTGATTCCATTCTTTCAGAAATATTCTCAAATATGTCTTCCCTGACAGAGCTGAATCTAACCTGCCTGTATACCTCATATCGGGTTGAAGCAAAAAGATAAGATTTTAAAGAAACTCTGATTTCAATTATTTCTCTTTTATTCCAAAGATTGATGAATATTTCCTGTATAATGTCCTCACAGACGTGCTGATCATGCAAAACGTTAAAGGCAGAAAAAAAAAGTTGATCCCAGTATTTGTTGTAAATAAGCTTTAGGGCAGATTCATCCCCGGATCTGATCCGATCCATTAATTCAATATCCTTAAACTTTAATTGCTCACTCATACAAGAATTAAAACTATTAAATAAAAAGTGAATTTCAAAATATACCAGCAGTCTAAAATTTTACACTGCGATGAAAATTCAAACTAATACATAATTTTTAAAAAAAACAATTCCATTTGTAACAAAAAAAATATTTTTAGTTAGTAGGGGATAAATTCATAAATTAACACTTAGTATTGTGATGAAATCTAATTCAGACTCAGAAATTAATAAGAGATTATGATAATTAATAAACACAACATTAATTTAAAACGATTAAAATGAATTCAAAACACCTTTTTATTTTCACCCTCCTATTCACTGTAATTTTCAGTGTCAATGCACAATCTACTAAGTCATACAATATTGTTATAAAAGGAGGCCATATTATTGATCCCAAAAACAATGTTAATTCGGTAATGGATATAGCCATAAAGGATGGTAAAGTTGCAATGATTGCAAAGAACATTGACGCTTCTGAAGCAATTCAGGTAGTTAATGCGAAAGGAATGTATGTAACTCCCGGATTAATTGATATTCACGTTCACTTTTTCTGGGGTCATGATGGTGATGCATACATGAATGCTCCGGCGAGTTTGCCGGCTGATGGTTTCACCTTTCCGGCAGGAGTTACCACTGTTGTAGATGCTGGTAGTCCCGGTTGGAAAACTTTCGAATTGTATAAAAAACAGACGATCGACAAGTCTCAAACACGTGTTCTTGCATTTTTAAATATTGTTGGTCAGGGAATGGCTGGCGGCAAGTATGAGAACGATATTAATGAAATGGATTCTCAGAAAGCTGCTGAAATGGCAAAAAAATATCCTAAAGAAATTGTTGGCTTTAAACTTGCGCATTTCAATGGACGCACTTGGGTACCAACAGACCGATTGATGGAAGCTGGGAAGAGTGCAAACCTTCCTGTTATCGTTGACTTTGGTGGAGCAAGTCCGTTTCTTCCTTTAGATTCACTGTTTAATGTGAAATTTCGCCCTGGCGATATTTATACTCATGCATTTGGGGGTAATGGAAGTACAAGTCCGAATGGTCGTGAATCGATTGTTGATGTAACCACTAACAAGGTTAAACCATTTGTAATTAAAGCACAGAATAGAGGTGTTATTTTTGATGTTGGTTTTGGTGGTTCAAGTTTTCTTTTCAATCAAGGAACTCCCGCTATAAAAAGCGGCTTCTATCCTAATTCTATCAGTACCGATCTTCATACCGGAAGTATGAATAATGCAATGAAGAGCATGCCGAATATTATGTCATTATTTATGGCGATGGGAATGGACCTTCAAAGTGTAATCAAAGCCAGCACATGGAACCCTGCACAACAAATAAGACGACCTGAGTTAGGACATCTTACAGTTGGTGCAGAAGCTGATGTTGCCATATTTACATTAAGAGAAGGTAATTTCGGCTTCTATGCACGCGATGGTAAAATTGCAGGCAAGAATAGATTAGAGACTGAAATGACAATCAGAGGAGGTAGTATTGTTTATAATTTAAATGCCATTGCAGAACCTAATATACTTCCAAGTGTTCCAAGAAGCAGACCGGCAAAACCAGCTTCAAATTGATGAATACGCTTGTAGATAACATGAATCGAATCAATCTTTTCACATTTAAAAAAACAGGGCTTTTAGTCCTGTTTTTTTCTTGCTCAGTTTTCTGTTTTGCACAACAAACCAATTCAAGAGCTATACCTCCAATAAAGACTCCAGTATCCTTGCGGGAAGATATATCAGTAGAAAAAGTGATGACTATCGGCAGACTAGCAGTACGATTAATTCACAATCAAAAAACCGGTGAATTTTGGTATTCAACTTTTGATGGAAATGTATTCCGTATATCAGATTTTGACACCCCAAAAGCAAAAGAACATCAGGTTTTTAGTGCTGAAAATCACGGAATTACCCGATTACAAGGAGCAGTTTTTTTAAATAACACCTTGTTTTTATGCGGAAATATAAGCGCCAACGAAGGTAAGGGAACCAAAGGAAGAATGGTAAAGTATGAATTATCCGGATCAAAACCTGAATTAAAAGTAGTTTTCAATACCGTTGAATATGGAACCAATGCTACCACGTTTGACCATGGCTGGAATGCCTTGGCAATCAGTCCGGATAAAAAATTCATTTACGTAAACTCCGGCGCCAGAACAGATCATGGTGAGGTGCAGGATAATAAAGGTGCCTATCCAAACGCACGCGACAATGCCCTGACTGCCAATGTATTCAGATTCCCTGTCAACGCTGAAAATTTATTGCTTGGCACTGACGAAGCACAGCTTAAAGCAGATGGATTTCTATATGCAGAGGGAATACGAAATGCTTATGATATGACCTTTGATGGAAAAGGTAATCTGTTTGGGGTTGTAAATTCGGGTGATTATGATCAATCAGAAGAAATGTTCTGGATTAGAAAAGGGCGCCACTATGGTTTCCCATGGCAAATGGCAGGAATAGAAAGTCCGCAGCAATTTTCACCTTGGGAACCTGATCCTGCCAGAGACCCATTCATTGGCCCCGGCTCCCATGCCTGGATCGTTAAATATTTCAGGAATGATCCTGATTTTCCAAAAATTCCTGTAGGAGTTAAATTTTCGCCAGGCGTTCAAAATTTAGGGCCTGATGCAAACGAATATCGTGATATCGCTTCCGGAAAAATTGTAGATGGGGATATAACAGGAAGAGCCGTAAGCACTTTTAATGCTCACAGTGTGCCGCTCGGACTTGTTTTTGATGTAAAAAATTCACTTTCCAAGGAATTTAAAGGGGATGGTTTTGTATTCAGATATGGAGGAGGTTCAGACCGGCCCGGAACCAATCTGCTAAGAAAATCAGGTAAAGACCTGATGCATCTAGACATGTCATATAACTCATTAGCAGATAATTATTACATGAAGACTACTACATTGGTTAATAATTTCAATTCACCGGTTGACGCGGTCATGCTTGGCAACAAGATCTACGTAATGGAGCATGGAACTGCTAATTCGGAAGGTGGAAGAATATGGAAAATAACACTTCCTAAAAAATAAATTATTAAGCCAAATAAATTCCCCGCATCGATTTAATCTATTCCGGGGATTTTCTAGTCCACATTATTTCTAAATTGTAATCCAGTAATTAATAAAAAATTCTCAAAAATGGAACAAATCTGGTCTCAAAATTATGATCCTCTAAACAATGCAGTGCTATCTACCGTTTTAGCTGCTCTTCCAATTATCGTTCTTCTGGGATCTATAGCAGTATTTCAAATCAGGATTCACTTGGCGGCAGTATTTGGTTTAATTGTAGCTGTTGGAGTTGCATTGTTTGTTTATCAAATGCCAGTTCAAACTGTCGCAGCTACTACACTTTATGGTGGTGCCTATGGTTTATTCCCAATTGGCTGGATTGTTTTGAATCTTATATTCTTGTACCAGTTAACGGTTAATAAAGGATTATTCACTTTAATCAGAATGCACTTGTCGACCATAGCACCTGATCCAAGAATTCAGGTCATTTTAATAGCTTTTGCTTTCGGAGCCTTTTTCGAGGGTGCGGCTGGTTTCGGAACCCCTGTGGCCATCACCGCTGCTATTCTGATACAATTAGGTTTCAGACCGCTGGCGGCATGCGGACTATCTTTGATAGCGAATACAGCACCTGTTGCATTTGGCGCATTGGGCACCCCTATCATCGCCCTGGCGGCTGTTACTGATATAGACATTTTAAAATTATCTGCCATGGTAGGCAGACAATTGCCGCTTTTTTCATTCATTGTTCCTTTTTGGGTAATATGGGCTATGGCGGGATTCAGAGGAATGCTCGGTGTATGGCCTGCAGCATTCACTGCCGGTTTATCTTTTGCCGTTACACAATTTCTAGTTTCAAATTATCATGGTCCATGGTTAGTAGATATTTTTGCTTCTATCGCATCCATAGTTTCAATTATTGTTTTACTTAAGTTTTGGCAGCCTAAAACATTATGGCAATTACCTAAAGCTGATGATGTAATTTCAACAGCTGCGGATCCAGTTTCAGTTTCTACAAAAGATATGGTACGTGCCTGGACGCCATGGGTTATACTTACCCTATTTATTTTTGCCTGGGGGGTGCCTACTGTCAAGAAATCTTTAAACTCAATTTCGGCACCAGAGTACCAGGTATCCTATCTTCATAATCTGGTGAAGCGCTCTCCTCCTATTGCTCCTGTTCCAAGTATTGACAAACCGGCAAAAACTGAGGAAGCAGTTTTCAAGCTTAATTGGATATCAGCAACGGGCTCTGGCATTTTGATTGCCAGTTTGATTGCAGGCTTTGCAATCGGTTATTCCATTCAGGAAATGCTGAAAGTTTATTTACAGACCTTATGGAGGGTTAGGTTCTCATTAATTACCATCGCGGCCATGCTTGCACTTGGCTATGTAACTAAATATTCAGGAGCTGATGCCACTCTAGGGATGGCTCTGGCAAAAACAGGGGTTCTTTACCCGTTCTTTGGAACTATGCTTGGATGGTTGGGCGTAGCGCTAACCGGCTCTGATACAGCCTCTAATGTTTTATTCGGAAGTCTTCAAACTATAACTGCCAAACAAACTGATGTAAGTCCGATTTTAATGGCTGCCGCAAATAGCTCTGGTGGAGTAATGGGTAAAATGGTTGATGCTCAAAGTATTGTGGTAGCAAGTACTGCTACCAACTGGTATGGTCATGAAGGACAGATTCTTCGTTATGTATTTTTTCATAGTATCGCATTAGCAGCATTGGTAGGATTATTCGTTTTCCTTCAGGCTTATGTCATACCGTTCTCGGATATGGTAGTGAAGTAATAAAAAAGGCTGACAGGGTTTAAGAATTGGCTCTCGCAGAGACGCAAAGACGCAAAATATACCACATGAAATAAGTTATTCTAAATCAACTGTAACCTTGCGTCTTCGCGTCTTGGCGAGAAAAAAAAGAATTTGATCTGAGTATTTGATTTCCTACATATTGACAATCAGTATCTTAAAATGGAGGTCCTGGCCTTCGCCAGGATGACAAACCAATTTTAAGAAAAAGGAGATTCCAGCTCGGAGGCTGGAATCGAATTGCATTATGGCATTGGATGTCAATTAATAAAAAAGGCTGACAGGGTTTTACAACCTGTCAGCCTTGGCTTTTATTAAATATCTCGGATTAGACTTTTGATAATTCCTCTCTGATACGTGTAGCCACAATTTTTTCTTCGCCTGGTACCATGATGAAGGTAACCAGTGAAATATTATTTTTACCTGCATTTAATTCAATTCCCGGTTCTCCTAAACTAAGTCTTTCCTGAACCTGTTTACCGGTAAGTGGAAGTACAGCCGGATCCCAAGATATTTCCAGATTGGGAGTAGAATTAGCGAGCTCCGGAACAAAAACACGGGTTTTTACACTTTTGATGTTTTTTACAGCATTTTCAATGTGTGCAATCTGCTTCATCCAGAAATTCCATTCTTCTTCACCAGTCCGGATAAACTTCTCAATAGCAACATATAAGCCAAGGATTTCTTCCTTGTTCACCTTGTGCCCTCTTCCAATAGTGCTTCCTCTTGGAGATGCGCTAAG
>CAMBFY010000096.1 GCA_945865415.1 Sphingobacterium thalpophilum | reverse complement strand
AGAATTATCAGAATCACTTGTATTTTGAACAGCGTCAATTACCGGATTATCATCGTCTTCAGGAAAATCAAAAGTTCTGGTATTATCCAGTGGAACTTCTTTGTGTTGTTTGCTTTCAGCAACAGGTTTTGTGCTACGTAGTCGTTTACGCGGTTTGCCGCCATTGTCTGATGATTCATTTGTATCAAGGATCTCAGCTGCTTCTTCATTGTTATCAGAAACAGGAGCGCTTTCAGCAAATTCAAGAATCTTTGATATTAGATCCGGTTTACGTAGGGTATCAGTATCCTGAATACCTAGAGTTTGCGCAATTTCACGTAGCTCGGAAACGAGCTTATCGTTCAATTTGGTACTATCCAGCATTAAATTTGGTTTATATTTTTAGGGATTTAAGTTCAAAATACTTATCCTGGTAATAGACGACACAAGAATTCTTAATAATGATATGTAATTAGAGAATTTATGTGATTTCCTGAATTCAGGGATAAAATGAGATTACGACACAATTCTATGCATTAATCTCTAATAAAACAAAATTTTAATTATTTTTTTAGTTTGCACCGCACATCTTTCATTAATTTGGCTAAAATTTCGCTCAAAAAAATGAACAGAGAACAGTTAATTGAACAGATAAAAACTAAGAAATCATTCCTTTGTGTTGGTTTAGATACCGATTTAGCACTTATTCCTCAGTTTTTACTCGACCATGAAGATCCTGTTCTTGAATTTAACAAGCGAATTATTGAAGCGACCGAAGATTTATGTGTTGCATACAAGCCAAATAGCGCATTTTATGAAAGCAGAGGCCTGGCAGGATGGCAAAGCTTAATTGAAACCTCAAAACTCATTCCTTCTTCTTGTCTCGGCATTATAGATGCTAAGCGCGGGGATATTGGAAATACCTCATCCATGTATGCTAAAGCATTTTTTGATCCGGCTTCCTCAGGAATGAATTTTGATGCGATCACCATTGCACCTTATATGGGAAGTGATTCTGTTAAGCCATTTTTGGCATTCCAGGATAAATGGGTTGTTTTGCTCGCATTAACATCAAATGAAGGATGTAGGGACTTTCAGTTTATTCAAAGCGAAAACGGTCGTTTGTATGAAAATGTAATTGAAAAGGCAAATACCTGGGCGGGCAATGACCGATTGATGTATGTAGTAGGTGCCACCCGCGGAGAAGAATTTTTAAGTATCCGGAAACATGCTCCTGATCACTTTTTACTCGTTCCAGGAGTAGGGGCACAAGGTGGAAGCTTGCAGGAAGTCTGCAAATATGGTTTATCTCCTAGCTGTGGATTGCTGGTAAATTCATCAAGATCAATAATTTATGCATCTTCCGGTCAGGATTTCGCAGATCGTGCCAGGGAAGAAGCTAAAAAACTCCAATCAGAAATGGAATGGTTGCTTCAGGGTATTGGGTTTTAATAAAATCCGCTCTCTTTGTCTGAACTAGGATTGAATGATTTTAGGATAACCTAATTTACTCAATCCTATAATTCCACTATTGGCAATATCATCAAGCTCCAAATTTCTCAAACAACCATTCAAGCAATACCCAATACCGTTCAATAAATCATTCTTTTACCGTACATTTTTTCTTAGGATCTTTTTTCATGATTCAGAATGAAGACCTGCTGCATTATATCTGGAAATACAGACTTTATAGGATTCCTGATCTTAAAAGTAGCTCGGGAGAGCGCCTGGAAGTTATTTCACCAGGACAACATAACCACCATGCAGGGCCTGATTTTTCAAATGCCAAAATCAGGATTGGAGATACCCTTTGGGCAGGTAATGTCGAGATTCATATCCGTTCTTCCGACTGGCACCGGCATCAGCATCAAGTTGACAAGGCATATGATAATGTGATATTGCATGTGGTGGCTTATCATGATCAAAGTATTTTCAGGACTGATGGAACCGAGATCACTGTGCTTGAGATCGATAAACAAATTCCACAGGCGATCTCAAAAAATTATGAAGATCTGATGGCCGGATTAAACTGGATACCCTGTGAAAAGAAGATAATGCTTGTTGACCAAAATTACATAAACACCTGCCTTACAAGAGTTTTGATGGAACGTCTTGAGGAAAAAAGTAAACTGATTGAGAAACTGCTCGTTGAAGTTAAAGGTAGCTGGGATGATGCCTTTTACATTACACTGGCAAGGAATTTTGGTTTTAAAATTAATGCTCTACCCTTTGAGATGCTTGCCCGCTCAATACCACAATCTTTGCTTGCAAGATATAAAGACCGACCCTTACAGATCGAAGCGCTCATTTTTGGGCAAGCTGGATTTCTTGATCAAAAAGTAAAAGATACCTATCCTCAATTACTTAAGAAGGAATATTGTTTTCTGCAGAAAAAGCATGATCTGATTCCTTTAGACAAATATATTTGGAAGTATATGCGATTAAGACCTCATAATTTTCCATCCATTCGACTCGCTCAATTTGCTGCTTTAATCATCCGCTCAAATCATTTATTCTCCGAAATCATTCATGAGAGGGATATAAAATTCATAGGCGGTATGTTCAATAAACTAAAGATCAATGAATACTGGAATACGCATTATCGCTTTGATCAGGATAGTGCATTTTCTGAATTAACTTTGGGAAAGGAAGCAATAAATAATATTCTTATCAATACGGTTGCAGTCTTTCTATTCACTTTTGGACTTAAAACAGGCAGCGAAAATCATCAGGAAAGGGCTTTAATTCTACTTGAAAGTCTCAAACCTGAACGTAATGCAATCATCCAAAGGTTTCAGGAAATTGGGGTAACTTCTATTAATGCTTCAATAAGTCAGGCTCTTATACAACTAAAAAAATCATATTGTGATCAAAAGAAATGTTTATCTTGCAATATTGGAGTCAAATTTATGAACAAGTAAAATGTTTCAGCAATTTCTTACATTTTTTGAAAAACGTTCCTTTGGGGTATGTACCTATCTTGGAGAACGATTTAATATCTCTATTTCCAAGATCAGACTGTTTTTCATTTACTCATCTTTTCTGGCTGTTGGTTTTCCGTTAATATTTTACGTTTCTGCAGCCATTGTTTTGGATGTGAGGCATTACATCAAGAAAATCAGGACAAGCAGTGTTTGGGATTTTTAGGCTTACATAGCCCACGTAAAGAGTTTGCCTCTTTTACTTCTGAAATTTAAGTAATCATACCTTCAACTAAATTAAAAAACACGCACCAGGGGCGCGTGTTTAGATTAATTGCCTCAATTAAAGGGGTTAGAAAACGGCAGATTCCCTTTCTTAGAATTTAATATTCCCTCTCAATTCACCTGAGGGAACAGTTGAGCTGTGAATGTTTATATACCATTTACCGGCTAATAACTGAGCTTCCTGGGCACTGGATAGTGCCACTGTCATTCCACTTGTAGAACCGGTGCTACCAGGTGCAAATCCGGTAATACCAATTGCAACAGGCGAACTCACTGCATCACTGCCATTTTCTGAACCATGAAAATGCATATTAGTTGTGCTTGCTGCAGAATTACCCAGTTGCCAGTTTATTTTGTAAGTGATCATTTTCATGGTAGGATCATAAGAAATCTCTGCGGTTCCGGTTCCATTGGTAACTACTGCAGGTACTTCCTGCGCTCCACTTAAGGTTACATTAACCTTTTTAATCAGACTGACTGGTTCTTCCGTTTCATCTTTTTTGCAACCTGAAAGTACTAGGACAGTCAGCAATAACAAAGAAATTGACTTAATTGAACTCATGAGTAAGGACTTTTTCATAAATATTTTAGTTTTATTTTATAGCAATTACGATAAGAATTTATATTTAGTTGTTTTCCGGAAAGAATAATTAAGTCTTAAGAGGACAGAATCTTTGCAATCTCTATAAAACCCTTTTCGAATGCCTTATCAGCGGCAGTTTTACCATCTTCCATTTTAGCATCAACAATTGCCCCGGTCTCCAGTAGAACAATCAAAAGTTCGATATTTCCGTTATGGGCAGCTGAATGTAGCGGAGTAGCCCCAGATTTTTGTACAACATTAATATCTGCACCTGATTCAATCAGCATTTTAGCAATCATCGTATAATTTGATGCCACGGCATAGTGAATTGGATAAACATTAAAACCATTTCTTGAAGGGATATTAGGATCAGCACCATTTAATAGTAATGTTCGTATCACATCTTCATTTCCGAAATAGGCTGCCAAATTAAGCGGAGTAAATCCATCCTCAGAAAATCCATGAACCAGTCCGGCGTTATCTGATAGGGCAGAAATAACAAAATCATTCTTACCTATAGCTGCGGCTTCAAAAATGCTGACATCTGGAACATATTTTATAATTACATCCGCTAATTCAGGTTTTTTATAATAACAACATAATAGTAAAGGAGAGATCTGGCGACTTGTTTTTTGTATGGCAAGTTTCGGATTAGAATTAAGTAATGCATGTAATTCGATTGCATTGCCTGTTATAATGTATTCCTCCACTAAATCCTGATCCATTTTTTTAGGTAATAAATGAACTAAACATCTGTTTATCAATAATAAGAAAATTAAATAAAACGATGTAACAGATTTAGGCTATCTCAAATATTCTCAATAACATTATATTTGTTAATATTTAGCAAAATTTCGAATGCCCTTATTAAAAGGAAATCAATTCAGGAGTGGCAATTCTTTTCGCGATGAGCCTCAGCTTAAATCAGCTCCAAAAGCGCGTGCTCCAAAAGAGACAACCCAGGATCTGCCCAATTTCAAGTTGAATAACGAAAGATTATTTAAGATAATCGGTCTGTTTTTTCTGATTGTTTCACTGTATTTCATGGTAGGCTTTACTTCCTATTTATTCACCTGGCAGGATGATCAAAGCTATGTAATTGATGCAAATGGTGGCTGGAGTAATTTGATGAAAACTCAAGAGGAATTAACTGAAATGGGTCTAAACCAGCCTGCGGTTCAAAACTGGCTTGGTAAATTAGGGGCACTTTTGTCCCACCAGTTTATTTATGAATGGTTCGGAGTTGCTTCCTTCCTTTTTATCGGTATCTTTTTTATTATTGGATATCGTATGTTGTTTAAAATCAAAATTTTATCTATTAAAAAAACTCTTGTATATTCTTTCTTTTCACTAATTTTTGCATCCATAAGCTTCGCGTTTTTCCATGCTTTTATCAATGATTATCCCCATTTTTTGGAAGGAGAGTTTGGATTCTGGACTAACCGCATGCTGCAAGCCCAGATAGGGGATGCAGGCACTGCCGGATTATTGGCATTTGCTGGTTTGAGCGTCCTGATTATTGCCTATAACATCGACTTTAAACTACCGGAACGTAGTTCGAAACTTAAGTATACTATTCCTGATACTGGTGATGAAGCAGAATTGGAAGATGAGGTCTTGTACCCGCCTGTGGAATTTAATTTGCCTAATCGCGCCCGACAGGATTCAGGGAATCTCAATACACAAAAGCTAAGTCAGAATCTTCCTGCGATAGAAATGCCGAAAGAGCATGAACCTGAAGAACATAGACCTGTGGTACTTAGCCCTGCCAAAAATGTGCCATTTGAAACTGCTATGGCAGTTTCAAATGATCTGAAAGAATCGCCGCCACTCACCATAGAAAGAACTGAAGAAGATAAAAAATCAACTGAACTGATTGAGCAATTTGGTATGTATGATCCAACGCTTGATTTGTCAACTTATAAATACCCACCGCTTGACCTGCTCGAAAACTATGGTTCAAACAAGATCGCCGTTAATTCTGAAGAGCTTGAGGCCAATAAGAATAAAATTGTTGAGACACTTAACCATTATAATATTGAGATCGATAAAATAAAAGCAACTATTGGTCCGACGGTTACCTTATATGAGATCATTCCTGCACCAGGGGTCAGAATCTCGAAGATCAAAAATCTCGAAGATGATATTGCACTGAGTCTCGCAGCTTTAGGTATTCGTATCATTGCTCCAATGCCAGGAAAGGGGACTATAGGTATTGAGGTACCTAACCAAAATCCTGAAATGGTTTCTATGCGTTCTGTGCTGGCAACGGAGAAGTTCCAGAATACCACCATGGATTTGCCAATTGCACTTGGAAAAACAATTTCGAATGAGGTATATATCGCCGACCTTTCAAAAATGCCGCATTTACTGGTTGCAGGTGCTACTGGTCAGGGAAAATCGGTTGGTATCAATGCGATCCTGATTTCATTACTATACAAAATGCATCCCTCACAATTGAAATTTGTGCTGGTAGATCCCAAAAAAGTAGAATTAACACTTTTCAGGAAGATTGAAAGACATTTTCTTGCCAAATTGCCTGGTGAAGCAGACGCGATTATCACCGATACAAAAAAGGTAATCACCACTTTAAATTCACTTTGTATCGAAATGGATCTGCGCTATGACTTATTGAAAAACGGACATGTCCGCAATCTGAAGGAATATAATCAGAAATTCATCAGCAGGAAGCTAAATCCTAATGAAGGCCATCGTTTTCTGCCATTTATTGTGCTTATCATTGATGAGTTTGCTGATTTAATGATGACTGCCGGCAAGGAGGTTGAAACACCAATTTCAAGAATTGCCCAATTAGCCCGTGCTGTAGGAATTCACCTGGTAATTGCTACTCAGCGTCCTTCAGTAAATATTATTACCGGAACAATCAAAGCCAATTTTCCAGCCCGACTGGCGTTCAGGGTATTATCTAAAATAGACTCAAGAACTATACTTGATAGCGGCGGTGCAGATCAGTTGATTGGCCGTGGAGACATGCTTTTATCCACAGGAAGTGACCTGATCAGGATACAATGCGCGTTTGTGGATACCCCGGAAGTGGAAAAAGTGTCAGAATTTATCGGTTCTCAACGCGGATATCCTTCTGCCTGGATGTTACCTGAATACCTTGATGATAACGCCGACTCTTCCGCAAAAGATTTTGATGCTTCCGACCGTGATCCGATGTTTGAAGAAGCTGCAAGGCTGATTGTGATGCATCAGCAGGGTTCTACCTCTTTAATTCAGCGAAAGCTTAAATTAGGATACAATAGGGCAGGCCGGATAATTGATCAATTAGAGGCTGCGCACATCGTCGGACCATTCGAAGGGAGTAAAGCGAGAGAAGTTTTGATACCTGATGAATATTCTTTGGAACAGTTCTTGAACACTTTAAATAATGATGATTAATCAAATATAAAACCAAATGAAAAAATTATTTACAGCTGCATTTCTTGTTTTAAGTTCTGGAATAAGCTTGATGGCTCAGAGTGAAGTAAAAGCAAAAGAAATTTTGGCAGAAGTTTCAAAAAAGTACCGCAGTTATGACGTGATTAAGACTGAGTTTTCATATACTCTCGAAAATCCGGAGGCTAAAATCAAGGAAACGCAAGCAGGAACCTTATTCGTAAAATCCAAGCTTAACAAATATAAGGTGATTTTGAAAGGACAGGAATTGATTAGCGATGGTAAAAGTCAGTGGACTTATCTAAAAGCTGATAAAGAAGTTCAGGTGAGTGAGGTAGATAATTCTGCAGATGCTTTAAACCCTGCGAAGTTATTCACCATTTATGAAAAGGGTTTCAAATCTCTTTATACCAACGATACCAAGGTGAACGGAAAAATGGTACATAACATTGATTTAAGTCCGACGGATACCAAACGCAGCTTTTTCAAGGTAAAACTACAGATTGATAAATTGAGCAAGCAAATTGTGAATGCAATAATCTTTGATAAAAATGGTAACCGCTATACCTATAGTATTAAGACCTTTACCCCAAATATTAAAGTACCTGAGTCAACATTTGCATTTGATGCCAAGCTTTATCCGGGTGTAGAACTGGTGGATTTAAGATAAAGACTATAAAATTTTGTTAAAGGCTTCAAACTATAAATGTTTGAAGCCTTTTTTGTTATTTTTGAAATGTAATGACCTTAAGTTATACCCAGCATACACTTGATAAATTAGAAGCTCTGATTAAAACGCTCGGATTTAAGTTGCGTTATGAAAAAGGTAATTTTAAGACAGGCTCCTGTGTATTGGAAAATGACCGCGTAGTGATTGTCAATAAATTCTCAAATCTGGAGAGTAAAATTAATTCATTAGCTGAGCTGCTTCAGCGATCAGAAATCGACGAGAACCTGCTTGATGAGAAGCAAAAAGCATTTTTTTACTTATTGAAACAAACAAAAATAGAGCTTTGAAGATCACATTTTTAGGAACAGGAACCTCCCAGGGCGTACCGGTCATTGCTTGTGATTGCTCGGTTTGTACATCAAATAGCAAGCATGATAAGCGTTTGAGAGTATCTGTTCTGATTGAAGACCAGGGAAAAACACTGGTGATCGATGCAGGACCTGATTTTCGTTATCAGATGCTTAGGGCAATGGTGAAGCGGCTGGATGCGATTTTGTTCACACATGAACACAAAGATCATGTAGCCGGACTCGATGATGTGCGTGCTTTTAATCATAAACAACAGACAGAAATTGATATTTATGCCCATATCCGGGTTCAGGAGGCCTTGAGGAAGGAGTTTCATTATATTTTCTCAGGTAATAATTATCCCGGAATACCCCGGTTAAAACTGAACACCATTGAAGAAAACCATACCTTTGATGTTTCCGGTATTTCTGTGATGCCGATATCTGTTATGCATTTCAAATTACCCGTATTGGGTTTCAGGATAGGAGGCTTTACTTATATCACCGATGCCAATTCAATATCAGAAGAGGAAAAGCAAAAAGTAAGAGGCTCGGAACTGCTGGTGATCAATGCACTGCAGAAAACAAAACACATCTCACATTTCACCCTGGATGAAGCACTGCAACTTGCAGTCGAAATTGGAGCAAAAAAAACCTATATCACACACATTAGCCACAATATGGGAAGCCATCGTGAAGTCTCCAAAGAATTGCCGGCAGGGGTTTTTCTGGCGTATGACGGACTGGAGATTTCAATTGATAGCTAAAGGGTTGAGAAAGATAGAAAGTTGATCAAAGCAGGATGTCATCCCGACTTAGGAGGGAACTTAACGAGTTTAGTTCAAACAAGCAGGATGTCATCCCGACTTAGGAGGGAACTTAACGAGTTTAGCTCAAATAAGTAGGATGTCATCCCGACTTAGGAGGGAACTTATCGAGTTTAGCTCAAATTTTGACTATTACCATTCTCTAAATTGAAACTACCTTAAAATAGTAATTTCCACCTCATTCCATCTAATCCATATATATTTAATTTATGTGGAATTATAATTTTTTCGTTTACATCACAACCAATCCTGATAAAACAACACTTTATGTAGGTGTAACGAACAATCTCGAAAGAAGACTTCATGAGCATCATGATAACAGAGGAAATCGAAAATCTTTTGCGGGTAGATATTACTGTTATAATCTCATTTATTTT
>CAMBFY010000095.1 GCA_945865415.1 Sphingobacterium thalpophilum | reverse complement strand
TAGCAAAAACTTTCATTCGCTCAGAAAGATTTTCAACCAACTTAGTTGCTTCAAGGGTTGAAGATTTTATCTTCTGCTGCGGTTTATATTCTAATGTTTTAAGATCAAGAGCCAGAATTTCCGATTTTCCATCGGCACCTTTAACCTTTTTATAAAATCCCTGATTTGTTTTGTCTCCAAGCCACTTATTCTCCTGCATTTTCTTAACATAAGCCGGAAGTTCAAATAAATGATGTGCCTTATCCTCAGGCAGATTATTGTATAATCCTCCTGCTACATTAATCATTGTATCCAGTCCGACTACATCTGTCGTACGAAAAGTGGCTGATTTTGGTCTGCCAAGTGCCGGACCCGTATATTTATCAACCTCCTCAACCGAAAGATCCATTTTCTCAACCAAATGCAAAAGCGCCATGATTGAATAAACTCCGACCCGGTTTGCGATAAATGCAGGGGTATTTTTACATAAGACTGTGGTTTTTCCAAGAAACTTATCTCCGTAATGCATCAGGAAATCAACAATCTCAGGCTTTGTCTGAGCTGTTGGAATGATTTCAAGCAAACGAAGATATCGTGGAGGATTGAAAAAATGAGTGCCACAGAAATGTGAACAGAAATCTTCTGAACGTCCTTCAGCCATCAAATGTATCGGTATTCCTGAAGTATTAGAACTAATAAGTGTTCCGTGAGTCCGGTATTGCTCTACCTGATCATAAATCAGCTTTTTAATTTCCAATTTCTCAACAACAACTTCTATCACCCAATCGCAGGAAACAATATCTTTCATATTGTCATCAAAATTGCCGGTAGTAATGTTGGTAGCAAATTTTTTAGAAAAAACAGCTGATGGATTTGTCTTTAAAGTATTTTCAAGAGCGGAGTTTACAATCCTGTTCCTTACAGTTTTGGAATTCAAATCAGCACCTTTTGCCTGCTCCTCGGCTGTCAGCTCTTTTGGCACTACGTCGAGGAGCAATACCTCAACTCCAATATTGGCAAAGTGGCATGCAATTCGGGATCCCATTATTCCAGAACCTAATACCGCTACTTTTTTGATGACTCGTTTCATCCGATAGTTTTTATTTATTTGTTATTCAGAACATGCGTA
Organism: Sphingobacterium thalpophilum; assembly: GCA_945865415.1. Classification (GTDB taxonomy): domain Bacteria; phylum Bacteroidota; class Bacteroidia; order Sphingobacteriales; family Sphingobacteriaceae; genus Daejeonella; species Daejeonella thalpophilum_A. Next base: position 8,330 of record CAMBFY010000095.1, on the reverse strand, counting down.
ATTGAACCTCTGATATTTAAAATAAAATTGAACCTACTGCTTGAGATTTTTTTTAATCATCTAGGTTTTGTAACGAAATTTCAGATTTACTACCCGGAATTTCCGGGTAGCAAAACTGAGGTTTATAATCAGTGGTTAGTTGATTTATTTTGTTTAGTATGTTAATGAGCTTCAATCTTTCCTTATCAGAAATATGAGAATTGAGATACTCATTGAATTTTCTCACAACATCTTTTGCAATCTGACGCTTCTCAATTCCAAATGGTGTTAAAAAAATCTTAACTGAACGCTTATCCTTCATGTCAGTTTCTCTGTAAATCAGACCGAGCTCTTCCATATTTTTTAGCATTCTGGAAAGACTTGTAGATTTCACACCCGACAAAGCCGCAATCTGCGAAACTGCTGTGCCATGTTCATGAATATTAATCAGCATATAACCTAAAGCCTGTGTTATTCCATAATCTGCAGCAATGTGATTGTATTTATTCGCAACGTTTTGCCAAACAATTTTCAAAAAATAATCTACAGTTTCTTCAGGCTTCATTCAAATTTGCTATGCAAGCATAGCAAATGTATAAAATAGATAATTATAAAACAAGAACCATTGTGCTTTTATTTTAATCGGTGAGAAACCATGAATTGTATATTTAAGCTTAGCTTTGGCAAAAATGAAGAAGTATAAAATCTACATCCTTGTTATTACTCTATTAATAATTATTGCGATAATTTGGAACACCATAAGTGAACCAGGAATAAAAGATCTTAAAAGTGATTTTAAGGAAATTGCATTCATCAGGAATGAACAAAATACCGGCCCGGTTATTAGAATTTACGCTGTGAGCATGAAGACTGAAAACTGGGATGAAATGGAACGATATGGCAATTATATGCCACATACAAAATACGGGACAACGAAGATTTACTTCTTTTTAAATAGTAATGAAGTTCCGGAAAATTTAAATTTCGGAGCAATTAACATCTCAGAGCACTATCAAAAGAACTGCATAGCCATTTATGAAAAAGACGGAATGAGCCAGCATTCCATTCGCAGGTATCCTTTTAATAAACATAAGCTTAAAAAAGATGAAAAATAAAGGTCTGAGGTTTACCATTTTACTTTTAATAACCTTGGGATGGATCATTCTGATGCGAAAAATGACTGCCCCCCTTGATCCGGGAAGTATTATCACATTTGAATTTATCGGAACAGCCGCAAATGCCGATTTATTTCTTAAGCACCTGAATTCATTGGGCCATACAGAATTAATGAGCCTGAGCATTTATTTAGACTTCATTTTCCCTCTTTTATATGGTGCTGCATTTTGCTATGGAAGTGCATGGGCTTGTGGCAGACTAGGCGATCGTCACCCTTTTAACCAATTCAGAATTTTAAGTAACATGGCAGTTATTGCTGTTGTTTGCGATTTTATTCAGAATATTTCTTTGCTGCAACTTATCAATACCGGTCCGGATGATATTTATGCCAAGACCGCTTTCATATTTGCATCCTTGAAATTTTTCCTATTGAGCCTGATCATAATTCACTTTTTTATCTCAGTCCTTATTTCAGCTGCTAAAGGAACACAGCAAAGCTAAACCAGAATGGCATTAAAAATTCTTTGTTGATAGTTTACCAACCCATTTTTGTATCATCTCCACGAGAGTCTGCTCCACCCTCATAATATCCCCATTGGGTTTTGAGGATTGCGTCAACACGGCCAATTGCCCCTCTTTCCTTAAATGTATAACCCTTTTTCTCCAGTTTTTGTTTTGCGATAGAATCTATTGCACCTTTCTCCACGGTAATGACATCCGGATACCATTGATGATGGAACTTCTTTGCATTCACGGCTGCCTGCATACCCATATCAAACTCAATGACATTTAAAATGGTTTGAAAAACTGAGGTGATTATTGTTGATCCACCGGGAGTGCCCAGAACCATAAAAAGCTCCCCTCCTTTTTCGAGGATAGTTGGAGTCATTGAGCTAAGCATTCGTTTTCCTGGAACGATTGAATTGGCTTCTCCACCTAGTAGTCCGTACATATTTGGAGAACCTGGTTTAACTGAAAAATCATCCATCTCATTGTTAAGAAGAAATCCAGCCCCTTTTACAAAAACCATTGAGCCATAACCGCCATTTAGGGTGGTAGTTACAGAAACCGCATTACCTTCACGATCAACAATCGAAAAATGGGTGGTTTCCTCACTTTCTTTTGGCAACTCTCCTGCCTTAATATCCTTACTTAGAGTGGCTTTATTCCAATTAAAATCTCGCATTCTATAATTGGAATATATTGGGTTAAGCAGATATTTTTGAGGGACATTATAAAAATCGGGATCACCCAAGTGGCTCGCCCTATCAGCATATACCCTCCGTTCAGCTTCAACCATTAGCTGAACTGTTGAATCTGAATTATGCCCCCATCTTCTTAGAGGGAATGCTTCAACTGAATTCAATAACTGTACTATGGCAATTCCACCGCTTGAGGTTGGAGGCATCGTAATAACCTTATAGTCTTTATAATTTCCAATGATGGGTTCACGCCATTGCGACTGATACATTTTTAAATCCTCTTTCCTGATTAAGCCAGCACCGCCCTTCATCTCAGCTTCAATATAATCCGCTACCTGTCCGGCATAAAAGCCTTCGCGACCTTTATCCCGAATCAGTTCAAGCGTTTTAGCAAGATCTTCCTGTACCCAAAAATCTCCTTTTGACCACTTCTCCTTTATGAAATAGGATTTACCCGGATTATATTTCTTGATTTCTGCCTGTAATTCTGTAAATTCCTCTACCTGACTATCTGTAATCGGAAAACCATTTCTTGCCAGATCCAAAGCGGGCTGTACAACTTCCTTCCAGCTCAATTTACCAAACTTCTCATGAGCCTTAACCATACCATCTACGCTTCCCGGTACACCGGCTGCCAGATGTCCGTATAAACTTTTATCGGTTATGACATTTCCTGCCGAATCCAGATACATATCGCGACTTGCAAGTAGGGGAGCCTTTTCACGAAAATCAAGTGCAGCAAGTTCTCCACTTGCCGAGCGGTAGACCATAAACCCTCCTCCACCCAAATTACCGGCGCCGGGATAAACCACTGCCAGTGCAAACTGAACTGCAACTGCCGCGTCAACTGCATTACCACCTTTCTTGAGGATATCCAAACCAACTTTTGATGAAGACGGATGTGCAGAAACCACCATTCCATTTTTATACTCAGCCGAATTTTTTTTGGACAGGCTTCCACCAAGACATCCTGACAAAACCAGACTCAGACCAATTAAAACAAGCTTAGTACTTAAAAACTTCAATGCTCTGCCGCTATGTATTTTTGTATATTCTCTCAACTTGATCTTTATATTTCCGTAAAATAACTTTTCTTCTTAGACTTAGTTTCGGGGTAAGTTCACCACCATCAATACTCCAGTCATCGGTCAGTAGTTCAAACTTTTTAATTTGCTCCCAATTTCCAAAATTTTTATTGAAATCATCTACAACCGACTGAATTTTATCAATTATCCGCTGATCTTTTATCATTTCTGCATTGTTGCTGAAAGCAATTTGTGAGCGGCTGCACCAGGCAGAAATAGCAGGAAAATTAGGTAAGATCAAAGCTGCAGGAAAACGTTCATTTTCGCCAATAACAATCATTTGTTCAATGTAAGGGGATTCTTTGAACTTGTTTTCGAGTACCTGAGGGGCAATGTATTTACCACCAGCAGTTTTAAAAATTTCCTTTTTACGATCTGTTATTCTCAGGTATTTACCTTCGAGTAATTCACCGATATCACCCGTATGGAAATACCCGTCCTTATCAATAACCTCGTCGCTTAAATCCGGACGGTTATAATAACCTTTCATCACATTTGGCCCTTTACATAATATCTCACCATCTTCGGCAATTTTAATTTGTACATCCTTAATGGCCTTACCAACTGTTGTGAATTTTGTGGCTCCCGGATCTAATCCGTTAACTGCTATAACCGGAGATGTTTCTGTAAGTCCGTAACCCTCAAGAACCGGCATTCCTGCAGCCCAAAAAACCCGTGCAAGCCGTGATTGTAATGCCGCTCCTCCTGAAATAATCGCTAGAATATTGCCGCCTAAAGCATCGCGCCATTTACTAAATATCAACTTATTGGCCAATTTTAGCTGCAACTCATACCAAATACCGTTTGCACCATTCATCTCATACCTTAGTCCGAGATCTAAGGCCCAGAAAAACAAAGCCTTTTTAACTCCGGTTAGCTCAGATCCTTTAGCAACAATCTTATCATAAATTTTCTCAAGTAAACGAGGAACTGTGGTAAAACCATGTGGTTTAACTTCCACAAGATCAGCAGCTATGGTTTCCATACTCTGTGCATAATACACTGAAACTCCCAGATAGAAATACATATAAAGCACCATCCGCTCAAAAATGTGAGATAATGGCAGAAAACTCAAAGCTTTCTTAAAACCTTGCGGATACATTACCGAAGATGAAATTACATTACTGACCAGATTACTATGTGTAAGCATTACTCCCTTTGGCGTGCCAGTTGTACCGGATGTATAAATTAAGGTTAGCAAATCTTCAGGCAGGATCTTGTCGCGATAAACCTGAAGATTTACAGGCTCTGCCCCTTCTCCGGTCTCAATCAATTCCTGCAAATTAGGAACACCTTGAATGCTATCAAAACTAAAAATCTTAAAATCAAGTCCGTAGGTTTTTCTAACAGTATTTAGCTTTTCATATAATGCAAGTTCAGATACGAAAACTATTTTTACGTCTGCATCTTTAAGAATGAATTTAATATCATTTTCGGCAAGAGTAGGGTACATTGGGACTTGGGTTGCTCCGATTTGCATAATCCCAAAATCACAAATATTCCATTCAGGACGGTTTGGAGACATGATTGCTATCTTATCATCCTTTTTTATTCCAGAAGCAATCAAACCCAGACTAACCGAATTGACCTGAGCTACAAATTTTTCTGTTGAATATTTATTCCATGTCCCATTTTGCTTTGCAGCCACCATATCTTCTTGAGGGTGCATTTCAAGAGAATATTGTAAAAGATCAAATACCCGTGTAATTTCTACCATGGTTTCTATTATTTAACTTTGTAATATAGTAAAATAGGCAAAAATAACATAAAGCCATGCAAAGAATTAAATCAGACTATTGTAAAATGGGATTTAGTATTTAAGTACTTAACCTGAGTTCTATGTAAAGTAAATGTTAGGAACTATGGCAATAATTGGTCAGATAAGGTCCTTGAGCCATAACATTTGATTTTTGAAACCGATGTCTGTGTATTATACGTTGGTTCAGCCCATTCCTCTGTTTAGTTCCGGCAAGAAATCGCGTTCCATTTCAAATTACAAATAGCCGGAAGCCAACTCCTCCGGCAAGGTTTATTTAACTCGGACCAGTTTTTCATTGGGACGTTGAGTCCGGCACAAGGGTAGTTTGCCTTTTCATAATAATCTGGGAGGCCGCTATGTAACTTAATTAAAGCCTTAACCACCTCTTCCTTACTGCAATCTGTGCATCACTGAGATCTGGTAAAGAAGCGATTCTAAATTTGTGATTTGGATTTCTGATTAGGGTCAGTTCAATTTGCCTAATTAATCCGTCACGATTTATAGAAATCAGTAATTTATCTCCTGGCTTTTTATTGCTTAAAAATCTTTCCAATTCCGATAATCTGGGATCTGCCACATTATTGATCCTGCTGCCATCGATTGAGAGGATCTCATCGTTTACATTTAAACCGCTTATCCAGGCCGGACTTTGACGTACAATATTTGTGACCATGATTTTACCATCCTTCAAAGCAGTACCTGCACCTAAATAGGCCTCATTACCTTTCGCAGCATCATCAATCAGAGTAAATCCTGCATATCCAAAATATTTATTGTAATCTATTGTTTTTACCCCATTGACATAATCTTTGTACACATCATCAAAAGATTTTCCTGCAATCTTTTCTAAAGTTGACTTAAACTCCGCATCCGTAAATCCTCGGTTCAATTTTGAATAATACTGATCATACATTGACTTCATAACCTCATCCAAGCCTACTTTAGCCTGCGAAGAGTGAATAGTTTCAAGATCCATTATCAGTGCCATTAAGGCCCCTTTGCTGTAGTATGAAATTGTAGAATTGGCAGAGTTTTCATTTGGTCTGTACTGTTTAATCCATGCATCAAAACTCGCATCACTAACAGCTTCAACACGATTTCCGGGTTGATTCTCTACTGAGCTAATGGAAGCAGCCAATGATGTAAGATAGCGATCCGGACTTTGTAAACCAGCTCGTTTGGTATAGATATCCTGATAATAGGCTGTAAAACCTTCCGAGATCCAAAGATTTCTGGTATAATTCTCTTGTTCATAGTTGAACGGTCCCAAGGCTATCGGACGCAAACGCTTTACGTTCCAAATATGAAAATACTCATGTGAAACAAGTCCGAGGAATCTCAAAAGCCCAGCTTCAGAATTATATGAATTACGACTAGCTCCTAAAACCGTTGAATTTAAGTGCTCAAGTCCGCCACCCCCCGAATAAAAATTATGAACAATGAATACAAACCTTTTGTTTGGGTTAATTCCAAAAGTCTTTGTTTGCTCTGTGACGATTTTAGAAATATCCCGCTTAAGAATTTCTTTATCATAATTACCCCCACCATACATTGCAACTTCGTGTTTTACTCCTTCAGCCACAAATTCAAATATATCCTGATTACCAACTTCAAATGGCGAATCAAAAAGTATATCAAAATCAGGAGCAAAAAAAGTATCAGGTTTTGAAGCTACCAATTCAAGCCCTGTGGAAATTTTAGACCATGTTTTATAAGGGTTTATTTTAATTTCTGATGATGCATTGAGCTGTCCATCTGGGTACATAAATATTCCCGCCGGAGATAAGAAAGCATGAGATTCATCTACAAAGCTTGTTCTCACGGAGATTTCAAAAGAATAAACTCTGTAATTCAATTTAATTTTATCAGAATTGGCCGAATTAATTCTCCAGGTGTTTTTATTAATCTTCTCAAATGGAATTTCCTTCCCATTTAAATCAAAGGCTTTAAAACCCTCTACATTTTTTGAAAATTCTCTGATCAGGTAAGATCCTGGTGTCCAGACAGGCATTTTCAAATCAATGAATGAAGCTCTCACTCCGGAAATATTCATTTGCACCTCAGCATAATGAGCCTGAGGCTCTGTGAATGAAACCTCAAAATTGATTTTATTTTGGGCAATAATAGAGACGGACATACAGGCAAAAACAGTTAGAGAAATCAGAAATTTCATAATGCTATAAATAATCGGTTTAAGGCAAAAATAAGTTTTGAATTCGATTTTAATCTATCTTGCTCGTGATATTCAGTAAAATAGTTGCTACATCCAACTAATTTCAAATGATAAAAATAGATTTGCATAATTATTATGCTGGAACCCTTAGCAAATCCTTTTATTGCCGTCTCTAAAAAATATCTTAGCGCTCTTTCAAAAATGGTTGCACAGTTATCAATAGACAGATATCACTATGTTCTGATTCTTTTAGATTCCCATGACGAGAATCTAACCCAGAAAGCACTGGCAGAAATTTTAAATATTGATAAGTCTTATATGGCAACAATTTTGGACTATCTGGAAGAAAAGGGTTTTGTTATCCGTGAGAAGAATCCCACTGATCGAAGGGAACAACTGATCAAATTAACCAAACTGGCACAGGTCAGTATTCCATTAATCAAAGAGGCGATAACGAAACTTAATGAAAGAGCATTTCATAATATATGTCAATCAAATAAGCAACTCTTCAACGAGGTACTTCATACAATACAAGAAAATTTAATAGACCCCTCACCTGAATTGCAGGTTAAAACACATTCCTTATTAAAGAACTACAACTAAATGAAAACAAAATATATCGTTTACACAATTCTTGTCATCCTGATTGCAGTTTTTGTGGCTTACAGAATGAACAAGAACAAGGCTCAAAAAGCAGGTGCAGGTGCAGGTCGCGGACCTGGAGGGCCGGCTTCCGTATTAACGGTTAACGGTATTGTTACCAAAGCTGAGAATTTTTCGAACTCGCTTGCAATTGCAGGAACCATAGAGGCAAACGAACAAGTTGATATAAGAAGTGAGGTGTCTGGCTTAGTAACTGATATTCAATTCAATGAAGGAACCAATGTTTCCAAAGGAAAAGTATTGGTGAAAATAAATGACCTTGAACTGCAGGCTCAACTTTCACAGGCTTTAACGAGGCAAAAATTAGCGATGGAAACAGAATACCGGGCCGGTAAATTACTTGAAAAAGAGGC
>CAMBFY010000094.1 GCA_945865415.1 Sphingobacterium thalpophilum | reverse complement strand
AAAAATGAAAATAAGAGTAGGATTACATCAGCGATGACTAATATATTAAAAAACTGCTCGAAGAAAATATTATTTATGTTCTTGAAAGAAATGCCGATGGCAGCATTGGATGAAAAAACACCAGCACTCCAGCTTAAAAATGAATAAATAGCAATGAAAAATAGAATAGGTACTAAAGCAGTAGCTATCCATTTTTTAGCGTTAATAAATTTTGAAATACTTTTATACTGGGCTTTACTTTCGTCAACTTTTCTATAGACTTTGATTCTTTGAACATGAAACAGATAAATCAGGTAAAATAAGACAACTGAAGCAACTAAATCATAAGTAAACTGCAAATCATTTTTCAGGTTAAACCAATCAGGAGAAAGTGATAAATCGGAAAGATCCTTGAATAAGCGTCTGATAATTATCAGTGTAATAATTTCATATTGCTTTGAGATATAAATCGATGTTGATTTAGGGAGGTAGTAGACTAGAAGGTAAACCTCATAAACTAAAATAAAAGAAAAGGGAGTATAAATAGCCGCTATTGGATTCCTTAATAAGTTAGTCGGCTCATTGATAGGAATAATATTAAAACTGACCAATCCAATAATCAACAAATGAACAATAAAACTCACTAAAGCAATCCATAAGATAGCTTTCTCACTGCTCTCTTTGGTTTTTTCAGAAAGTAGTTTTTGGTAAACTTTGTTAAAGAAATTTTGTGATTCCATTTTGTTTGGTTCTGGTCAAAATAATACGTACTAAACGTTAATTACTAAACTGTGCATGCGCTTGTTCTTCTAAAATTGAGTCAATAAAATTGTTTTATCAATATCCTTAAAAGCAACCTATGCTTTTTTATCCTGATTAACTTTTTTAGGCAACAGACATTCCATTGGTTGGTATTTTATGCGAGTTCAATCATTCTTTTTTTAAAAATCCCAAAATAAAAATGCCTTAACAATACTTTACTCTCAATAAGATTAACCTAAAGATAATGCATTATGTTTTCTAATTTTTCATTTTTTTAATTGCCATTTTTTAAAAACATAACGCGGTTTGAAATACCCCGACTTTCCATTATGATAAAATATAATTATTACGATCAATTTTTTTAATCTTTCAAAATCATTTTCAAAAGGCTAATTGATGTTCACAGCAGTTATTGGATTGGAATCTAAATTTTTTACGGCTATGGGCCAACATAATCCATGCTAATTTCATTTCGTAACAAGCATTTTCCATCCTAATTTTATGCTTTCATCATGTTTTACATTTCCGGATGACTAATTTTCATTTTCTATTAACATTAAGGATTAAAAAAAAAGTTCTCGGCTACCATAAGAGCAGGAATTTACCACAAAAATTGATTAGAAAAACGAATCTGTAATTACTCACAAAACCGTCATTTGAAAAGGAAGCCCGGTATAAGGGTTAGGGCTATTACAGCCCTTTTTTATAAATTAAATCTAAAAAAGAAAAACGCAACCGCCGCCCATTGTTTATTAATCCCTTTTGCATAGCCAATGGTTGAATAGCTACTGTTTTGCACTTGACCATCATTCTTTATATAGCCAATTGTTGAATAACTGCTATTTTGGACTTTACCATCGCTTCTTACATATCCAACAGTTGAGTAACTGCTATTTTGAATAGTGCCGTTACTTTTTATGTATCCAATGGTTGAATAGCTACTATTTTGAATAGTTCCATCTGATTTTATATACCCAACAGTCGAATAACTACTGTTTTGAATGGTTCCGTCTGATTTAATGTAACCCCTTACACCGAAATTACTAGATTGAATTTTTTGCGCACTTACAAAGCCCAATGGAAATAACATCATCATGATAAATAATAATTTTTTCATTTTGTCATTTCTTAGTTCAAGTAATAAGTGTCAATTTTCAAATAGCATTTTCCAAGGGGGTTTATAATTAAATTTTATAACCAGTCAATTATTTGGATCATCTCTTTAAAATATAGCTTTATTCATTTTTCAGGACGCCAAGGTCAGTTCTTCAGGGAAACCCATCTTATTTCACTAACCTACCCCCACTCAAAAACAAAGTCCCAACAAAGCCGAGCAGGAATAGCATTCCCACAAACTGATGCAAGATTGCATAAATCAAAGGTATTTCTCCACGGGTGTTGACCACTGTCAGAATCCCTAAAAAAATCTGAACCAATAACAATAATAAAGGCACAAAACGGATTTTGCGAAGCAGACTGTTCGCAGGAAGATATTTAGTATTTATTGTCCAAATAATGACCGGAATACAGATGATATAGGCGAGTGCCCGGTGAATAAAATGAACAGTAATCAGGTTGTGAGTGATGTCTTCCCAAAATCCCCCCAAGGTAAGCATCCCAGCCGGAATCCATTGCCCGTTCATATCCGGCCAGGTAACTCCTGCAAATGCAGCATGTAATCCGGCCATGAATGCAGCGTAAATCAACTGAAGAGTAATTAATACCAGTAACCAGATATTCAGCTTTTTGAGAAAAGGAACATGCAGGATCTGATCATAAGAAACTCTGACTTTCATCGCAAACCAAAGGGTATAAGACAATAAGGCCAAAGCCGAAATAAAATGCACGGCCAGTCGAATATGGCTGACATAAAGATCCTCGGAATTAAGTCCGCTTTGAACCATGATCCAGCCAATTGCTCCCTGCAATCCACCCAAAAGAAATAAAATAATCATCGGCTTAACCATATCCTTCCTGATTTTTTTCTTAATCAGAAAGTAAATAAATGGAAAAATAAAAACGAGTCCCATTAACCTGGCCCAATCACGATGGAACCATTCCCAGAAATAAATCAATTTAAAATCACTCAGACTGAAATGGCTGTTCAGTTGCTTGAACTGCGCGATCTGCTTATATTTATCAAAAGCAAGCTGCCAGGCTTGCTCATTCATTGGAGGAAAGGCTCCCAAAATCGGCTGCCATTCAGTAATGGATAATCCTGAACCGGTTAGACGGGTAAGTCCGCCAATTAATACCTGAATCATGATCATACCAACCCCAATAAATAACCAGATGGCTACCGGGCGATTATTATTAAAAGAGCTGTTCTGCATTTAAATTTTTATTTAAGGTCCAAATCAAAGGATTTGTATTTCCATGTTCTAGCCGTCCATTTAGTTTTATAACCTGATATACAATCAGATCTTCGGATCTTGTTTCGAAAACCATTGCTTATCAGCATAAAATGTACCGAATGGAATTAAGGATGCGATAAAACCCATTGTTAGTTTCCAAAAAGGCCATTTATAAAGATAGGTCACCTGAAAAAGCAATAAAACATATACAATAAAAAGTACCCCATGCACCATCCCAACTACGTAATTAGGTTCGGGCATATCATACCTGTATTTAAGGATCATGGTTAGCCCGATCAGCAGAAATGAACAACCTTCTATAAATGCAATGAAGCGGAAACGACCCAAAGGAGTACTCAACATGTTTCTTTGTGTTTTTATTTAATTTCTCTCAAATTTAGAAATTATCCTGAGTAGAAAAATCACTGAAAAGTAAAGCCTGAAATATTATTCTCTGATTCAGGATGGTTTTAAATACAAAAAGATAATATCAGTTAATAAATATCCCTAAGAACGCTTAATTGCTATTGATTTGTCAGAATTTTGATGGTTTATGTAACATTTTAGGTCACTCAAATCTATATCTCACGAACTATTATTTGAGTGTTCGCAGCACCCCCAAAAAAAATATCGTTAATTTGTTGACAATTTATTGTAAATCAATTTATTGTAAAAAAACTATTTTCATTTGTGAAAATTAATACTTCAATTCAGCATTGAAATTAAGCACCATTTTCGCAGCTTCTCCAGGAGAGCTTGTACCAATTCCAGCTTTCCATGCTTAAATTTGTTTAACCAATTACATAAAACATTATTAATTCTTTAACATGAAAATTCCAGGCCACCAAAACCTCAAAGGATTATTATCAGGATCTCCTTTATCAATGATCATTACCTTGTTTTCCCTGAATGTTCTAGTTTCATCGAATGTATTCGCACAGCGTGATACCATTAGTTTTAGCCAATTTAAGGGGCGTATTCTGGACAGTAAAACCAATAAAGAACTTGCATTTGCTACATTATCGGTGATTGGGACTAACATTGCCGGAGTGAGTAACAGCGAGGGCGAATTTTCATTGAAAATTGCAAAGGATAAATTAAATGCAAATTTAATGATCTCATTTCTGGGGTATAATAATAAAGTGATCAGTCTCAGGGAGCTAAAGCCTGAAAAGAATCAGATTCTTCTTGAAACTTCCAACATTACCCTGGGTGAAGTGGTGGTTTCAACAAACGATGCTGAAAAAATATTCAAACAGGTTATAGAAAGAATTGAACAGAACTATGGTAATGATCAAAATTTAATGACCGGATTTTATCGTGAGACTATCAGAAAGCGCAGAGCCTATGTATCACTTTCAGAATCTGTAGTTGAAATTCAAAAACAGCCTTATACCAGTAAATTGGATGATTTCATTGATCTTTTTAAGGGAAGGAAAAACACAGACTATACCAGATTAGATACCCTGACTTTCAAATTACAGGGAGGTCCGTATACCACAGTTTTTTTGGATATTATGAAATATCCGGATTTGATGTTCAGCAGTGACGCTTTGAAAATTTATGATTTTACGCTCGAAAACAATACCCAAATTGATGATAAAAAAGTCTATGTATTGGCTTTTAAACAAAAACAAGTTATAACTACTCCATTATACTTTGGTAAATTATACATCGATACTGAAAGTATGGCAGTTATTAACGCCACATTCAATTTGAACGTCGAGGATAAAATAGCTTCCGGATTGCTGTTTACCCAAAAGAAACCCATTGGAGCAGATGTTTACCCACTTCAGGCCAGCTATCAGATCAATTATCGCGAACAGAATGGGAAATGGATTTTTGCTTACTCGCGTGGTGACATCACTTTTCTGGTGAACTGGGATAAAAAATTATTCAATACAACGTATGAAACTTCAGTTGAACTTGCGGTTACCGATTGGAAAAAGAAAAACAATGATACGCCGAAGGAAACTCAAAAGTTAAGACAAAACGTAATTATGATGGATAAGGTATCAGACTTTGCTGATCCTGAATTCTGGGGAGAGTATAACATTATTGAGCCTGAGAAATCGATTGAAACAGCGATCAAGAAAATTCAGCGAAAAATGTTGTAACCTGAATTCGAAGTAAGATCTTGCCAAGCTGATTTAGATTGCAGATTTTATCTTTTTAGAAAGCCGCATTTTTATAGATGACCCAGAATGGGTCACATATTAATAGAACAATTTTCAAAAAAATCCCGCGACCCCGAAGGTGGTCATATGGGGTAATGGTAGACATACGACCACCTTCGGGGTCGGCTAATCTAGTATGACATTTGGCCTCTACAGGGCGTATTATCTCTCCCTTTTTATATGAAAACCTCAGGCTGATAAAATTCATAACTATTGAATTTTAATGAGGTTTTTCAGCTTTTGGCCATAAATTCCAGAATGTAATCGTACATCCGGTTATTCTTAAAGATCATTTGAATAATCATGGCTTTATGCTTTTTACCTTTAATGGTTTTTAGCTCGCCCGACTTATTTCCTTTGAGCAGTTCATCCAAAAAACGTTGCGACTGCAGTTTTATGGCAGGGTAAGTCCGCTCACCAACAAATACGAGGAATGGATTATATACACTTTTGAGGTAATACATTGGTGATGCTGTTTTCCAGATTTCCTGATCCTTTGTAAATGCATCCAAAAACCCTGCTGTCTGTTTGTTTTGTTTTGCCAGGTTCAAATACTCAAACATATCCAGTCCGAAGCCATCATTTAAAATAACACCTTTTATTGGATTAGGAATGCCAGCAGTCTCAAAATACCTTGGATCATTATTAATTAATGCCGCCAGATGGCCTCCTGCCGAATGGCCCATGACAAAAATCCTGTCGGAGTGCCCACCAAACTTGCTGACACTATCCCTCACCCATTTAATTGCCATAGCACAATCTGAAGCCATTTTTTCATATTGAAATTCAGGACTCAGGCTATAATTAATGATAACAGACACCACATTTTTACGAGCCATATTCTTACCCAGGAACCCGTACATGTCCTTATTGCCACTATTCCATGAGCCGCCATGGATAAACACCAATACATCTTTCGGCTCATTTATATTTTCAGGATAATAAACATCCAGAAGGTTGCGGACATTCTTTGAATCAAGGTAGGCGAGATCCTTACGGATTAAAACATCGGCAGATGCATCCCGAAATATTGCCGATAAAAGAATAATCAGGTAAAATTTAGCTTTCATTTAATCAGTGGATCCTTTTCTTTGGTAAAATGATTGTAAACCATCCCATCTAACAAGGAAGGTAAAACCTTATTTAAAAAGACAGTAAGTTTGCCCTGTGCTGTCATAATCAATGAACGTTTACGCTGCTCAATTCCTTTAACAATGATCTGGGCCACTTCCCCTGAACTCATCATTTTATCTTCATCCATGCTGGTTTCGCCCTGAGCTGTACCATCTTTAACCAAGGCTACCTTACGGATATTTGAAGAAGTAAATCCTGGAGATGCTACCATCACATGTAAACCGGTTTTTAAATTTTCTACCCTTAATGCTTCCAGAAATCCGTTGAGGGCAAATTTAGATGCCGAATATCCGGTTCTGCCGGGTAATCCGCGGTAACCTGCTATAGATGAGACGCCAACCACTGAACCCTGATGATTCAATAATTCGGGTAGCGCATATTTGGTACAGTAAACAGCACCCCAAAAGTTGACATCCATCAGGTTCCGTAAAACCTGCAGATCTAGGTCTTTGAACAAAGCACGCATGGAGATGCCGGCATTGTTTACCAGAATATCAATACGATTAAAACTGGCCATTGCCTGATCGATCAGAATCTTACAGTCTGATTCTACAGAAACATCACACTGAACAGCCACCGCTTTGATACCATAACGCGACTCCAGATCCTGGGCAATTTCACATAATGTAACATATTGACGTGCCCCCAATACAAGGTTTGAACCTTTTCTTGCAAACTCTTCGGCGCATGACCTTCCAATTCCTGAAGATGCACCGGTAATGATTACCGTTTTATTTTTGAGGTTCATCGTTTGATTTTATTTATTCGGTTTATCTGGCCAGAGAGTTTTCGTAAGGCACCCTCGTTGCAATGGATCTTCCTAAGGTAATTTCATCCACATACTCCAGTTCACCCCCAAATGCAATTCCACGAGCGATCGTGCTAATCGAAATTCCTGCATCTTTCAATTTTTTGTACAGGTAAAATATGGTAGTATCTCCTTCCATGGTTGCACTTAATGCTAATATCACCTCTTTAATTCCACCTTCATGAACCCGTTTAACAAGACTCTCAATATTCAAATCCGAGGGACCAATACCATCCATAGGGGATATTAATCCTCCCATCACATGATATCCACCCTGATATTGTCCGGTATTTTCGATAGCCATGACATCACGGGTATCTTCTACAACGCAAATCAGCGACTTATCGCGCTTTACTGAACTGCATAGCTCACAAATTTCCTGATCAGAAATATTATGACATTCCAAGCAATAGCGGATATCCCGTTTTAGGATCAAAAGGGAGTTGCTAAACTTTTCAACTTCCGACTGAGGCTGGTTTAGTAAGTGTAAAACTAAACGCAAGGCCGTTTTCTGACCGATACCCGGTAAACTTGAAAATTCATTGACTGCATTTTCCAGCAGTTTGGAAGAGAAATTCATTCTGCAAATTTAAATTTAAACTCAAACTTTTTTGCATGGGTTTAGCAGAAAATACTGGCTTGGTCTCGATAAAGACAAACGGCACATGCAAAGGCTAAAAAGACTCTCGTAAAAACGCAAAACACTCTTCCAAAAAAATGATTTTAAAGAACCCCAAAGTCCTTTGCGCCTTAGCCATTGCTTTCCTTCTAATTCCGTCTCCTAATTCTAACAATCAAAAAATGCGTCCTCTATGAGTTTTTTTGATTTCATTTTAAAATTTATTTTACAGGAATTAGGTTTGATTTTACCTAAACCTCATTCAATTCGGTTAATATTTATTTAAATTCGTTTTCAAAGAACGAGAGGTCTTAATGATTTTAATTTTTGACTTTTATTCGACAAACCCAACTACAAATTCCTTTTGAATGCAAGATAATTCAATCGAAAGTGACAATCAGGCACATTTGAAAAAAGTACTTAGTCCTTTGATGTTATGGGGCCTCGGGGTTGGCTATGTGATTTCTGGCATGTACTTCGGTTGGAACCTAGGCTTAAAAGAGGGTGGAACGCTGGGTTTGGTCATTGCCACAGGCATTATCATTGTGCTTTATGCTTGCTTTAGTTTCTCTTATGCGGAATTAGCCTGTGCAATTCCAAAGGCCGGTGGGGTTTTTGATTATGCCAATAAAGCATTTGGGGATCATGTGGGATTCATTGCGGGCATCGCCCAAATGATTGAATTTATTTTTGCACCACCTGCGATTGCCTTTGGAATCGGGGCATATTTCAATTTATTTTTTCCTGACATACCTATTTTATGGATTTCCTTATCGGCCTATTTTATTTTCACCGCATTAAATATTTATGGGGTAAAAGCAGCGGCAACTTTTGAATTATGGATTACCATTATTGCCGTGGTGGAAATTTTAATTTTTGCCGGGGTTACCTTACCTCATTTCAAATGGGCCAATATGCAGCACAATGCTTGGCCCAATGGTTGGTTTGGTGTAGTTGCCGCTTTGCCTTTTGCCATTTGGTTTTTCTTAGGCATCGAAGGTTTAGCAAATGTAGCCGAGGAGGCCGAAAACCCTCAAAAAGATATTCAAAGAGGATTTGGCTCTGCACTTTTTACCCTCGTGATTTTATGTGTATTGGTCTTTGTCGCTGCGATAGGCGTGGGCGGTTGGGAAGCGATTGTTTTCAAAAATGGCCTATCTGGGGAAACTTCTGACTCTCCACTTCCATTGGCTATGGGTCAAATTGTTGGTGCTAATTCCTTGTTATTTCATTTGCTTTTGACCGTGGGACTTTTTGGTCTAGTCGCCTCTTTTCATGGATTGATTTTGGCGGCAGGTAGATCCACCTATGAGTTTGGATTTAAAGGTTTTGCTCCTCGATTTTTAGGAAAATTACACCCTGCATTTTTGACGCCAACCAACGCACTTTTGTTCAATATGGGAATCGGTATCCTGGCCTTATTGACCAATAAAACGGCTGAAATTATTACGATCTCAGTGATGGGAGCCTTGACGCTTTATTTTATTGCCATGCTTTCTTTGCTTCGATTGCGAAAAAATGAACCGCTTTTACCCAGACCTTTTTCTGTGCCTTTGTATCCTTGGACTCCGATTTGTGCCTTAATAATCTCTGGTGGATCCTTCTTTTTAATCGCTTATAATAACTTAAATTTGTTTTTTATTTACGCAGGGATCATCCTAATTTGCTTCCTTCTGTTTAAATTGTTTGTTCCAAAAAAACCTGTTTTATGATGACTGAAAATCAAATTCTTGATTA
>CAMBFY010000093.1 GCA_945865415.1 Sphingobacterium thalpophilum | reverse complement strand
TATTAAGGTGCTTGAATTTCTTCACAGAATGGATTTGGCTTATGCAGCTGCTGATATTGTGATATCCAGAGCAGGAGCAGGAACAATAGCTGAGTTATGTGCCGTGAAGAAGCCGGTTATTCTGGTTCCATCACCAAATGTGGCCGAAGATCATCAGACAAAGAATGCAAATGCTTTGGTAGAGAATGAGGCAGCAATTATGGTTAGTGACGAAACGGCCGGGATTGAACTGACTGATATGGCTTTATTGCTTATTGACAATAAGGAAAGGTGCAAAACACTATCAGAAAATATCGGTAAAATGGCTTTATCTGATGCTGATGAAGTAATAGCAAGAGAAGTATTAAGAATTGCAAAATAAATAGCAGAATATTTTTATACATCGGTATGGAACTGGAAAATATTAAAAGGGTTTATTTGATTGGTATCGGAGGCATCGGTATGAGTGGGCTTGCTCGTTATTTCAAAAAGCGCGGATGCGTGGTTTGCGGTTATGATAAAACAGTAACACCACTTACTTCTGCGATGAGAAATGAGGGTATTTCTGTTGTATATCAGGATGAAGAGGATAACCTAAAGATTAGTTTTCTTGAAAATGATCCTGAAACCCTTATTATTTACACCCCTGCAATTCCAAAAGACTCCAAAATATTGATTTTTTTTAAGTCTGGAGGCTTTTCGCTTAAAAAGCGTTCTGAGGTATTGGGTATTATCAGCAAAGGGATGTATACCATTGCTGTTGCAGGTACTCATGGAAAAACTACTACCTCCAGTATCATAGCCCATGTATTAAAAGATAGTAGATATGATTGTTCCGCATTTCTTGGTGGAATTGCTACTAATTATGATTCAAACGTACTATTTGGTGAGAACAATACTATGGTGGTAGAGGCAGATGAGTTTGATCGTTCTTTCCTTACGCTTTATCCTGATATTGCAATTGTTACTTCAATGGATGCAGATCACCTGGATATTTACGGAGACCGTTCACATTTGGTAGAGTCATTCATGCAGTTTGTTTCTCAGATTAAAGCGGGTGGTCGACTAATTTATAAAAAGGGACTTGACCTTCATGGAGGAAAAACTTATTCAGCAAATGTGCTGGCTGATATTCAGGCTGTCAATGTTAAAGTAAAAGACGGTAGCTTTTATTTTGATTTTAAGAACGCAGATATGGTTATTGAAAATATCCAGCTCGGTTTACCCGGTTTGCATAATATTGAAAATGCGATTGCTGCAATTGAGGTCGCCTTACATTTGGGTATTGAGCCTGATAAAATTAAAAAGGCCCTGGCTAGTTTTCACGGCGTGAAAAGACGGTTTGAGTATATTCTTAAAGAACCTAAGCATTTGTATATTGATGATTATGCGCATCACCCCGAAGAGTTAAGGGCTTGTATACTTGCAGTAAAAACACTTTATCCTGATAAAAAATTGACTACGATCTTTCAGCCTCATTTGTTCACACGGACAAGGGATTTCGCTGAGGGATTTTCTGAGGTTTTAAGTATGACTGACGAACTAATTATGCTGGATATTTATCCGGCAAGAGAATTACCTATAGAAGGAGTTAGTTCTACTATGATTTTAGATAAAGTAAGCATTCATGCAAAACAGATTTTATCAAAAGAACAGACATTGGACTATATCAGAGCCAAAAAACCTGAATTACTTTTAACAGTAGGTGCAGGTGATATTGATACCTTGATTGTCCCATTAAAAGAAATTTTAAGAAATGCTTAAAAAAATTAATTGGCGGGCAGTATTATATGGTTTTCTATGGCTTATCAGCCTGAGCGGACTGATCGCGTTAATGAGTTTTATTGAAATTAAGAAAAGTACTTTAAAATGTAAGGATGTAAAAGTACTGCTTCCGGGGCAGTTCAATTTCATTGAAAGAAATGAGGTTGACAGAATTCTGATGGCAAATGCAGGGGCTATGGTTGGAAGGGATTTGAATGAAATTAATATTCATAAACTTGAAAATGCCCTAAAGGCAAATCCCTTCATTGAATTTGCAAAAGTTTATGCAGATATGACCGGAATAATCCATGTTCAGATCAGACAAAGGGAGCCGGTGATTCGGGTGGTGAATATGGCTAACCTTCATTTTTATATCGATGCTAATGGATATAAAATCCCACTATCGGATAATTATACTGCAAAGGTGCTTGTAGCAAGTGGATTTATAGAGGAGGACTTCAATGGCCGGGTAGATACACTTAAGACAAAGATGGCAAAGGATCTGTACCGCACAGCCTTATACATCAAAGGGGATACATTATGGGATAATCAGATTGAACAATTGTTTGTGGATTTAAAAGAGGATGTGGAAATGGTTCCAAGGGTCGGTAGCCATAAGATTATTCTTGGGAGTACCGATTCTCTTCAAACCAAGTTCAGAAACCTGCTTGTGTTTTACAAAAAGGCAATTCCAAAGGTTGGCTGGGATACTTACAAAACTATCAACCTTAAATATACCAACCAGATAGTCTGCGAAAAGAACATTATTGATAGCAGTAAAATTATTACTGATATCAGTAAGCAAATTGCTGATGGTACATTAAAAGAAACTCAGAACTAATAATATTAATAAAAGAATATGGATCAAATTAACTCAGCTTCACCGAAAAATTCACCAATAGTTGTCGGATTGGACATCGGTACAACTAAGATTTGCGTTACTGTTGGTCGCAGGAGCGAACATGGTAAAATCGAAGTTTTGGGTATGGGTAAAGCCGAATCTGCGGGTGTTACCCGTGGAGTAGTTTCCAATATTCAGAAAACTGTTCAAGCCATAATGCTTGCGGTTGAAGAAGCTAGTGCCCAATCAAATGTTGATGTAAAGGTTGTTAATGTTGGAATAGCAGGACAACACATTAAGAGTCTTCAGCACAGAGGTATACTCACTCGTAAGGAATTGAACATTGAAATTCAGCGCAAGGACATCGACAAGTTGATTGAAGACATGTACAAGCTTGTGATGCCTCCCGGGGAGGAAATTATTCATGTTTTACCTCAAGAGTTCACTGTTGACAATGAACCTGGAATAAAAGATCCTATCGGGATGGCAGGCGTTCGACTTGAGGCTAATTTTCACATCATTTCGGGCCATGTGAGTGCTGTGAAAAATATTCTGAAATGTGTTGGAAATGCCGGATTAGAAACGCAAGAACTTATTCTTGAACCACTAGCATCTTCAGAGTCGGTACTTAGTGAGGAGGAAAAAGAGGCCGGAGTAGTATTGGTTGATATAGGTGGTGGTACAACTGATCTTGCCATCTTTCATGAAGGAATTATTCGTCATACAGCAGTTATTCCATTTGGGGGTAACAGCGTTACAGAAGATATAAGAGAGGGTTGTTCAGTGATGCGTAATCAGGCTGAGTTATTAAAAACCCGCTTTGGTTCAGCTCTGGCAGAAGAGAACAAAGAGAATGAAATTATCTGTGTTCCGGGCCTGCGTGGCAGGGAACCTAAGGAAATATCCGTAAAAAATCTTGCTTATGTCATTCAGGCGAGAATGGAGGAGATTATAGAACATGTCTATTATGAAATAAAATCTTCAGGGTATGAGAAAAAGCTTATTGCAGGAATCGTGATAACGGGTGGGGGTGCTCAATTGAAGCATTTGCCTCAACTGGTTGAGTTTGTAACCGGACTTGATAGCCGTATTGGTTATCCAAATGAACACCTGGCAAAAAATGAGATACTTCCAAAAAGTGTATATGATGAATTTAAAAGTCCAATGTATGCAACTGGTATTGGTTTGCTTATCAAAGGTATACAAAAGGCTGAGTTGGTAGAAGAATCAGTAGTGACGGTTGGCGCTCCTGTTGAAAAAATCAAATCAGTTCAGAAATCTAAAAAAGGACAAGGAATGTTTGAATGGATTTTACTATCGGGTAGCAAATTCATTAAGGATGATATTAAGGATGAAGATTATACGAATTAATTTTCCACAATGCCGGATTTTCCCACAATCGCATGATTCAGGGAAGGCAGCCTGTAAAAAAGGCTAATTTTACAGTGTAAGCTGTTTAAAAATAAACAAGATTTACCCAGCTGATAATTTAAGAATATGCAGTTTGAAATGTTAAAAGAAAAATCATCAATCATCAAAGTTATTGGTGTTGGCGGTGGTGGTGGTAATGCAGTAAACCATATGTACCGTCAGGGAATCACAGGTGTTGATTTCATAATTTGTAATACGGATTCACAGGCTTTGGAACTGAGCCCAATACCCAATAAAGTACAGCTAGGAGCTAGCTTAACTGAAGGTATGGGGGCTGGATCTGTTCCCGAAGTTGGCAAGAACTCTGCTATTGAGAATATTGATGATATCAAGCGAATACTTGGTAACAACACTAAAATGCTTTTTATAACTGCCGGTATGGGTGGTGGTACTGGTACAGGCGCAAGTCCGATAATTGCTAAAGCAGCAAAGGAAATGGACATCCTAACCGTAGGTATTATTACTATGCCATTCTCATTTGAAGGGAAACGCAGGAAAACTCAGGCTGAGGAAGGTTTAGAAGAATTTAAAAAATATGTAGATTCTTATCTGGTGATCTCAAATGATCGTTTACGTGAGATCTTTGGTAATCTTACGCTGGGTTCTGCATTTGCACAGGCCGATAATATTTTAACAACTGCTGCAAAGGGTATGGCTGAGATTATTACTATTCCTGGATATATAAACGTTGACTTTAAAGATGTACGTACCGTGATGAAAGAAAGTGGTGTGGCAATCATGGGGAGTTATGCTGCTGAAGGGGAGAACCGGGCTTTAAGAGCAGTGGAAGGTGCTTTGGCTTCACCTTTACTTAAAGATAATGAAATTGAAGGTGCTAGTTTTATTCTTTTGAACATTAGCTCTGGAGAAAAGGAAGTGACCATGGATGAAGTGAATATCATAACTGATTTCATACAGCAGGAGGCCGGACTTGCAGCTGACCTGATATGGGGTAACTGTACTGATGATGGTCTGGGTGAAAAAATTTCCGTGACAATTATCGCTACAGGATTTCAAACATCAGAAGAACGCGAGGTTGAAAAGAGCCAGTTACGCAAAGTATCACTTCTGACTCCTGATAAGGCACCATTAGTGAAGGCCGTTCAGGAAAATACTTTTATTGAATTTAAAAATCAAGAGTTAAATGTTCCTGTGCTTAAATCAAAAGAAGAAAGTCAGGTAGATCTTTTTGCAGGTTATTTTCAAAGTGCTCCAAAAGTAGAAGAGGAGAAATTGGAAGATTCTAATCTTATTCGTCATACTTTATATGAGGAAGTTCCTGTTGAACAGGAAATAGAATTGATTGAACCTTCATTTGAGTTTGAAATTAAAACAGAAGAGATTGTTTCAGAAATTGAACCAGTTTCTGATTTAGAAGAAGATATTCCTGAATTTGTATTCAATCCTGACGAAAATAAATCTGATGAATCAATAGAAGAGCAACTTCGCAAGTCGAAGGAAAGAATTTTAAGATTGAAGGATCTGAGCATGAAACTCCGTACAACCAATGGATTACAGGAACTTGAGAATGAACCTGCATACAAGCGTAAGCAAATGTCTCTTCCTGATCTACCTCATTCTTCAGAGTCTCAAGTGTCCCGATTTACACTCAGTGTTGATGAGGGAATCACAGAAATCAGGCCAAATAATTCATTTTTACATGATAACGTAGATTGAGTATAAAGTATTGAGTAATGAGTATTGAGATGAATATTAAGACTTCATTTCACATGTAGTACTAACTACAGGTAACAGGTAACTAACAACATGTTGAGCCTAAATTAGGCAATAAAATTCTGTTCAATTATCTCGCATCTCGCATCCCACATCTCATATCTCACATCAAAAATTGTGATTCATCTTGTTATGTATTAACTTTACCGCAATTAGTCGCTAACAATTAAATTATACCAATTGGATTTATTTGATAAAATTTCGAAAAATATGGGCCCTCTGGGGCAACACCAGAAAATGGCTCATGGTTATTTCTCCTTTCCAAAATTAGAAGGTGAGATAGGTCCGCATATGATGTTTAGGGGAAAGGAGCACCTGATATGGAGTTTAAATAATTACCTAGGACTTGCCAATCACCCCGAAGTTCGTAAGGCCGATGCAGATGCATCAGCTGAATACGGGCTCGCTTACCCAATGGGTGCCCGTATGATGTCGGGTAACTCTAATCACCATGAAGCACTTGAAAGAGAACTCGCAGAATTCGTTGGGAAACAGGATTCATTTTTGTTAAACTATGGTTATCAGGGTATCATGTCAGCAATCGATGCATTAGTTGACAGACACGATGTGATCGTTTATGATGCTGAATCACATGCTTGTATAATTGACGGAGTTCGTCTTCACCAGGGAAAACGGTTTGTATACACTCACAATGATATGGAGAGTCTTGAAAAGCAGCTTGAAAGAGCAACAAGATGGGTTGCAAACACTGGGGGTGCTATACTTGTAATAACAGAAGGTGTTTTCGGCATGTCCGGTGCACAAGGTAAACTTAAAGAGGTTGTTGATCTTAAATCGAAGTTTAGTTTTCGTCTTTTAATTGATGATGCACATGGCTTTGGTACATTAGGGCCAACAGGCGCCGGAACTCATGAAGCTCAGGGATGTATTGAAGGGGTGGATATATATTTTGGCACTTTTGCTAAATCAATGGCCGGTATTGGAGCATTTATCGCTTCTACAGAAGAGATTACCAATTTTCTTCGATACAATATGCGCTCTCAGACATTTGCGAAATCCCTGCCAATGCCAATGGTTATTGGATTACGGAAGAGGCTTGAATTGCTAAAGAGCAAACCCGAATTAAGGGAGAAATTATGGTTCATTGCTACTACCCTACAAAATGGTTTAAAGGAAAGAGGATTTAATATTGGAATAACCAATACTATGGTAACGCCAGTTTTTCTTGAGGGTGAGCTACAGGAAGCAACTGCAATTACAATGGATTTAAGAGAGAATTATGGTATTTTCTGTTCTATTGTAATGTATCCTGTCATTCCTAAAGGTTTAATTATGCTTCGTCTTATTCCAACAGCACTACATACTATTGAGGATGTAAACCGTACTCTGGATGCTTACAGCGAGCTTGCCGAAAAATTAAAGAAGGGTCATTACAAAGAAAAACATCCAGTTGGAGTATAAGTTATCCTAAATTATTGCACGACACGCGAATAAATTGCCCTTAGAAACTGTCTAAGGGCATTTTTTTTAAATCTGATTTTGTAAAATATTGAACACTAGTGGTTTAATATTTTTCTTTTAAGAAACGTTGTTTATAACTGCTTAAAATGTGGATAAAAACGCTAAAAATACAGGATTTTATTTATTTAGGGAGGTCTTTATGTGAAAAAAATATTTTAAATTGGTTTATAGTAAAAACACTAACATCAAAACTAAAAGATTAGAAACATGAAAAAATTCGCTGAAGTTAAAAATTTGTTCGAGTCGCTTGAGGCAGATGCTGAGAAGTTCTACACTAAGTCTAACAGCGCTGCCGGTACTCGTGTAAGAAAAGGAATGCAAGACTTAAAGAACCTGGCTCAGGCTATTCGTCTTGAAGTTCAGACTATGAAGAATAATGAAGCGGCAAAATCTGCCAAGAAAAAATAATTTTGCAATTTTAAAAAGCTCTGGTACTTGTATCAGAGTATTTTTTAATTATTGGTTGGTCCTGAGCATGTTCAATAATTCTAACTGCCCTTTGATTCTATGCTCAGTATGATCGCTTATTTTGACAAGAGGTAGTCTCATGTAATCCTCGCAAATTCCCATCATCTTCATCGCTGATTTTACACCACCAGGATTGCCTTCTGCAAAGCAAAGGGAGATGAAATTTGTCAGGCTGTGATGCAATGGTTGGGCTTCAATAAACTTTCCATCCAGGCACATCCTTACCATTGTAGAAAATATTCCGGGTAATGCATTTCCAATAACAGAAATAACACCAACAGCGCCTATGGAAATCAGGGGTAATGCGATTGCATCATCACCTGAAATGAATAAAAAGTCTTGGGGTTTATCTTTTATGATAGCATTGAACTGGTCAAAATTGCCGGATGCCTCTTTCATGGCGATCACATTTTTACAATCATGTGCGAGTCTCAGGGTTGTTTCAGCAGTCATGTTTACACCTGTTCTTCCGGGTACATTATAAAGGATAATGGGAAGAGTGCTTTCTTCTGATATGGCCTTATAATGCTGATAGATTCCTTCCTGAGTTGGTTTATTATAGTATGGGCAAACAGAAAGAACTGCGTCAAATCCATTAGAGTTAAATTTCTTCAAATCATTCAGAACCTCTGAGGTATTATTGCCTCCAATACCAGCTACTAATGGCACCCTTCCATTCACATGTGAAATGGTGGTATCCCAAACTGCCCGTTTCTCTTCACTGCTAAGTGTAGCTGATTCACCAGTTGTTCCCAGTGAAACAATGTACTCCACACCTCCATTAATGATATGGTCGATGATAGTTCTGAGAGCAGCATGATCAACAGACCGATCTGACTTAAATGGAGTAATGATGGCTACTCCTGTTCCATGAAATTTATTCATTACGCTGTATTTACCCTACGGAAATTAACCAATTTTAAATGGGGTGATTCAATATTAAGATGATTTTCCGAATAATTAGCTATTATCACAAAATTATTGCAGCATTTCGACTAATTCCTGATCAGAAATAATAGAAATTTGCAGTTTTATGGCTTTTTCAAGTTTTGATGGCCCCATATTATCACCTGCAACCAGGTAATTTAATTTGGCAGAAATGCTACTTAAAATTTTTCCTCCATTTGCTTCAATCAGATCTTTTAATTCATCCCTGCTAAAATTTTCAAACACTCCAGAAATGATAAATGATTTTCCTTCCAGTTTATTGCTGGAAAGTTCAATAATTTTATGCGCAGACTCGAATTGAAGTCCTTGAATACGAAGCGCTTCAATCTGTTCTTTATAACGGGGTTCTTTAAAGTATTCCATAATACTTTCTGCGATGCGTTCCCCAATCTCATCAGCTGCTATGAGTTCTTCATAACTTGCATTCATAAGACTATCAATGTTTTTGAAATGTGCAGCTATTTTTTTTGCCACCGTTTCGCCTACATAGCGGATACCTAATCCGAAGAGTACTTTCTCAAAAGGCATCTGTTTGGATTTTTCAATTCCCTCGAGCATGTTTTTTATTGACCGTTCTCCAAAGCGCTCAATTTCTTTAAGCTGATTTTCTTTTTCATGGAGAAGGTATAAATCGGAAATCTGTTCAATAAAACCCCTTCTATAAAATGCTTCAATAGTCTCTTGTCCTAAACCTTCTATGTTCATGGCCTTACGGCTAATGAAATGTTGCATTTTGCCAACTATTTGTGGTGGGCAGCCAATATCATTCGGACAGTAATGGACGGCTTCTCCTTCTTTTCGGATGAGATTACTTTTACATTCCGGGCAATTTTCAGGATAGATAATTTTCAATGCACCCTGAATACGTTTTGAGGTATTGACGGAAATTATTTTTGGGATTATTTCTCCACCTTTTTCGATCAGTACAGTATCACCTTCATGAAGATCAAGACGTATAATCTCATTGGCATTATGCAATGTAGCCCGTTTAACTGT
>CAMBFY010000092.1 GCA_945865415.1 Sphingobacterium thalpophilum | reverse complement strand
TCGGCTATAGATGCAATCGGCTGATAACTTAAATGAATTCGTCCATTAAAATCGGGGTAATTTATATTTAACCAGCATGGTTTTGAATTCCTGCTACTATCCGGTTGAACTTTTGCATAATCAGGGAATTCAAAGGAATATGGGCAATCTCCAGAATAGGTCTGGTATTTTTTCTCAGGAAATTGAATTCTGAAATATGCCCTCGGTTTTGGAGAATAATCAGTCCCGCAGGAAACAACCTGCACTGCTGTTAAAATACACAGAGCAATAGCACATGTTTTCATTAGCTATTCCATATTTCCCAGGATTTTTCTGCCTGCATATGCAGCATTTCCATACCATTTTTTATGGCTGCACCTTTGGCTTTTCCCCGTTTAAGAAATTCCGTTTCGGCAGGATTATAGACCAGATCATACAAGAGATGTCTACTACTCAGTAATTCGTAAGGTATATCCGGACATTCTTCAATATTTGGCGCAGTTCCTAGTGGAGTTGTATTTATGATTAGCAGATGGTCATTCATAATATCTGGGGTCAATTTATTATAACTAAATTGCTTTTGAATATTTTTTCTCGAAACCAGGCGGTAAGAAATACCAAACTTTTCAAGCACATAAGCCACAGCCCTTGAGGCTCCCCCGGTTCCAAGAACCAAAGCCTTCTGATGATGCTTTTTGAGTAATGGTTTCAAAGATTCTTCAAAGGCATAGGCATCTGTATTATAACCCTCAAGCCTGACATTCATTGAAGAAAGTTCACCGCTAAAAAACGCCTCAACCGGCTGATGGTTAACAATTTTTATACAATTTACCGCATCTATCTCTTTAGCTGCCGGATCTATCTTATCCAGATAATACATTACCCCAATTTTATGTGGAACAGTTACGTTTAATCCGCAGAGGTCGGGAATACCCTTTATCAATTCAGGAAGATCACTTAGATTCGGAAGCGGATAAAGTTCATATTGATGATTATCCAGTCCATTGTTCAAAAATTTTTCGGTAAAATATTTTTTTGAGAAAGAATGTGTGAGTGGATATCCAATCAAACCGTATTTTTTCATATAAACTAAATTGAAATTGGCTAAGAAGGATTATAATACCTGAACCTGCATTATTTACATATTAAGAAAATGATCAAAAGTATCACTTCTTAATCCCAAACGTAAAGTTTCAACCGGAATTACATCTGTAGGTGCGATATTTCCAAGATTTATGTTAGAACCAATTAATTTAATGAACCAAACCTGCTGTGCCTTTTGAGGCGCTTCCCAGATTATAGTTTCTGGAGGAATCTGAGTCAAAATCTCATCTACCAGACCTTGCCTCACTTCACCTGAATCCCGGTACAGGCCAACATTGCCACTCTCACGGGCTTCAGCAATAACTTTCCAGGAACCTGCTTCAATTTCAGCTTTCATCAAATTGATCCACTTATAGGGAGCAAAGATTTTTGCGGCATCCTTTGATCCAACTTCAGAAATAACTGTTACCTGTTCACTTAGTTTATTGATATACTCACACTTTTCTTCGTGGGGAATAGAAATTGATCCATCAGATACTTCAGCATACTTCATATCGTATTTATCCAGAATCCGGCGATAATCATCAAACTGATTTCTTATGATAAAGGCCTCAAAGAGAGTCCCTCCAAAGTAAACCGGGATATTAGCGTCTCTATATATTTTTAATTTATTTTCGAGATTGGGAGTTACATAGGATGTCGCCCAGCCTAATTTTACAATATCAGTATGCGGTCCTGCAACTTCAAGGAAATCTTCGATCTGACGTACACTTAGTCCCTTATCCATAACCATAGTTAAACCATTCTGACGCGGCTTTTGTGTACGCTCAGGGATATTTTTTAGAGTATAATTCATCTGTTATTATAATTGATTATTGAATGCCCTTCAATGTATTTCCATCTTAAATTCAGGCTATTCACACAGGTGCAAATCTCCAAAAAAAAATGATAACCTAAAGGCTAATATTTTTTTTGCTTATTTAACGGGTATATCGGTTTATTATATCAACAATAACCTTATTTTCATGGAGTTGAGGAAGGTATTCAAACAATATATGGTGTTTCTCAGGATCTGAATTTAAGGCTGTCTCAAGATAAACCAGCGCCTCAGCGAACTGATGAGCGGCAAACAGATAAGCCACCATTCTGTAATATAGTTCGGCAGAATCGGGGTTGTTTTTAATTCCTTCAGAGATAACCTCGATGGCAGAATCCAGTTTATCCTGTTCAAATAAAATTGATGAATAATCTAGCCAGGCCTCTATATCCACAGGATTTAACTCCAGGACTTTTTCATAGGCCTTTTCCGATTCCGGTAACTGCTTTAGTTTATATTGAGCATCCGCAATAGCGAACCAGTAATCCGCATTTTTATCATCGAGATCAAGTGCTTTCCTATAAAAGTAAAGCGATTCAAAATATCTTTCTTCAAAATCAAGGGTTACCCCGATACCAAACCATGCGTCCGATTGCGCTGGATCCAACTTTACTGATTTTTTATAATAAGACCGGGCCTCGTCCATCCTTTCGAGTTTCTCATAACATTCACCAATAGCACAATAAGTGTCCCCACTGGGCGGCTCATATTCAAAAGTTTGCTTGTAAACTTCAATAGCTTCTGCATAGCGGTCAAGATGGACAAGTGCATTTCCCTTATTGAAGTAGGCTGATGCAAAATTATCTTTAATCAGGATAGCGTAATCATAAGCATCAATAGACTTTTCAAAAAGATCCATTTTATTAAATGCATTACCAAGGTTATACCATGCAGCATAGGAATATGGCTCATTATCAATGTACTGCTCATAAAATTTGATGCTTTCTTCCTGCTTATCCAAAACATCATAGCAGAACGCAAGTTCATAAAGTGCATCTTGATTTTCCATGTTTTGCTGCAGACATTGTTTAAGATAATTTACAGAGTTTTCATAATCACCCATACTTTGGTATACATAGGCAATATGGAGCAAAATCTCATCTGTACTTTCAGCAAGTGTTAATGCTTTTTCATAATTGTCGAGAGCATCCTGGTGCCGCTCCATCCCCTCATAAACATTGCCCCTGATGGTATAGATATCTGCTTCAGAGGGTTCCAGTGTTTCTGCTCTGCAAAGAGATTCAAAGGCAAGATCAAACTGATTGGTTGCCACATAAAGCTGGGCTTGCTTAATTGAAAATACTGCTGCGAATGGATGCTGATTTATAGCATAATCAGTAACCTGTAATGCTTTAATAGGATCATTTTTTTCAATATAGTACTCAATTATATTTTCAAATGCCTGAGCATCAAAAAAATATTGATCCTGATTACGGATCATCTCTTCATATCTCTCTACCGAAAATCTGGGATCTTCAGAAAAGCCAAACTCAAAATCTTCTTCCATTCTAAAATAATACGGTTAAGAACGTTGTCCTGGCACATTGTGTATAATCTTGCACCTTATTTATTTTAAATTAATTCAAACCAACAACTGTTTTGCTTTTATTTTTCAACATCCTGACATCACAATGCTTAATCAGCTGAGAATAAATAAATAAGCGGCAGTTTTGGAGTTATGATTTATTATGAAGCTTTCAAAGGCCCTTAAGGGAATTGCTTAACTTTACAAAAATACGAAATTTTATGCAAATAGATATTTTACCAGTATTAGAAGTTCTTGGAATCCAGAAGGTCAATGAAGCCTGCAGCACAGGCAAGGTTTGGAGTAGTAATGCGCAACAACATGTGCATAGAATTGTTTCGCCGGTAGACGGCAAAGAGATTGCTTCGGTAAGGTTCTCAACTAATACTGATTATGAAAACACGGTCCTAATAGCCGAGGAGGCCTTCAAGACATGGCGTACCTGGCCTGCTCCTAAACGGGGTGAGGTAATCAGACAACTAGGGGAAGCATTAAGGCAGAATAAGGCCGATCTGGGTAAACTGGTAAGTTATGAAATGGGTAAAAGTTTGCAGGAAGGATATGGTGAGGTTCAGGAAATGATTGATATCTGTGATTTTAGTGTGGGTCTATCGCGACAGTTATACGGACTAACCATGCACTCTGAAAGGCCATCCCACCGAATGTATGAGCAATGGCACCCCCTGGGTATTGTTGGAATTATATCTGCTTTCAATTTCCCTGTTGCCGTTTGGGCCTGGAATATGGCCATAGCCCTAGTTTGTGGCGATGTATGTATTTGGAAACCATCAGAGAAAACACCTTTAACGGCTATTGCATGCCAGCGTATTTTACAAAAAGTATTTGAGGCCAATGAAGTACCGGAGGGAGTATCCTGCCTCTTGGTTGCTGAACGTAACATCGGTGAACTAATGAGTCTTGACAAACGAATCGGACTGGTTTCTGCAACAGGTTCAACACGTATGGGTAAGGCTGTTGGTGCAGCTGTAGGTGCGCGTCTTGGTCGTAGTTTACTTGAACTTGGGGGTAACAATGCTATTATAATTTCTAAAGACGCTGATCTTGAAATGTCTCTTGTGGGTGCTGTTTTTGGGGCAGTTGGAACTGCGGGACAACGTTGTACCTCTACGCGACGACTTATTATTCATGAAAGCGTTTATGACACTTTCAGAGATAATCTTGTAAATGCTTATAAGCAATTAAAAATAGGTAATCCGCTTGATGAAAACATGCATGTTGGTCCCTTGATTGATAAAGATGCTGTTGCTGCTTATCTAAATTCTATTGAAAAATGTCAAGCTGAAGGGGGCAATTTTGTAGTAGAAGGTGGTGTTCTTCAAGGCGAAGGCTATGAGTCAGGATGTTATGTAAAACCCTGTATTGCAGAAGCGAACAATGAATTTGAGATTGTACAAAACGAAACCTTTGCCCCAATTCTCTATTTAATGAAATATAAAACACTTGATGAGGCAATCGCGATGCAGAATGGTGTGCCACAAGGGCTTTCTTCAGCGATCATGACTTTAAACCTGCGCGAAGCAGAGCAGTTTCTTTCCTGCTCAGGGTCAGATTGTGGTATTGCCAATGTAAATATTGGGACCTCAGGCGCTGAAATTGGTGGAGCTTTTGGTGGCGAAAAAGAAACAGGCGGCGGCAGGGAGTCGGGATCTGATGCATGGAAAGCATATATGCGTCGCCAGACAAACACGATCAATTATTCAGATAAACTACCGCTTGCGCAGGGGATTAAGTTTGATCTTTGATATACTATTTATCAATCTTTAACATTTAACAGAATATAGCCATTTGCAGAAATAAGAGCTTTATTATCGTTGAAATTTATCTGATTCCATACTATATGCAGCATTAGGCCATCAAATTCAAAGCTCTGTGAAAGCAGTTTTCTTGAGACCTGTAAGGCTTGTTTATCGGCAGATTTCTGCTTCCTCAATTCAATGTCTAATTGATTAATTAAGGTATCCAGGATTATATATTTTTCTTCAGATCCATAAATCACTTTCAGTTTATTCTGATTTGCTACACGGCTTATAAGCAATTTTCTCGCATCTATGATGTTTGACAACGTATCGGAAGGAATACTCAAGGGAAGCATATAATCTGCTTTATTTAACGGCAGGAGCTCGGCATTAAGGGCCTCAACCGTATTCATTCCGAGATTAAGTGCAGAAGTATTTTTTTCATCAGGCTGAAGTTTAAGGTAAGTGTATAACCACAGTTTCTGACTGCTTGTGATCTCCCAGTTACTGGTTCGAGAATTGTATTTTTTCTTTTTCTGAACAGAAAGTAATGAATCTACAACCATAGCAGGATCCCGCTTAAGAATTGGGCTAAAACTTTCCAGGCCATGCATATTCACAAGGTAATCTACAATATTGATCATCCGGGTCATATCTGCCTTTCCGGGCTTTACTTTTAATGTAATGATTTTATCTCTTTCAAGGGATTGGTGTTTTTGAAACAATAGCTTAAGCTCATTTATCTGGGATCTTTTTGATGTTGAAAATGCGCCCTGTGGACCATAAACAGACAATATGGTCAGCAGACACAAGCTGAATGGGATAATCATAATGTTCTGACTTTTTGAAAGCAAAAAATAGGCATTAATAAATGCAAGCCAGGCAGCCAGAATGATCAGAAAATAGCGTTCCTCAGTAATTCCATAGTCAATGACCCTAGCCAGTACTGCCCATAAAAGCAATACTATTAATGGAATCAGCACATAATAAAAACTACGGCTGAAGGTTTTCAACCATTTGTTTTCATCCTGATTCCTGATAGGGTAGATAAGAAGTAGTGATAAAATTCCAAAAACTGCATATCCAAGTATCAGGTTCGAAACCAGGCCTTTAGGCAGTTCAAATTCGATCAGAATTTTGGCTTCATACGCCAGAAGTATAACTGCATATACGGTTGCTAGAGGAATAAGTACGAATTGTGTGAATATTTTTAGTCCGGCAGGATAGCTTTTATCCTCTTCAATTCCATCTAAATTTTCGGGAACTCCCGACAGAAAAAACACAGTTTGAAAAATCCCTGCTATCAATACCCACAGCAGCGCAAATGTGTCCCATTCAAAATTGAAATTAAATAGAAAATTCATAGATCCTACGGCAGCAGCAAGCCCAAGAAATAATGCTGCACTATAGATTCCGCCGATTAAAAAGCGTAGAAAAATTATCCTGTTGAATTGCCAGAACGCATTAATATGACTCTTTCCGAAATAAGGAGCGAAGGAAACTGAAAGATGAGCTGCCAGAGCAAGTAAAATAAATCTGAAAAAATCTGTTTCACGTTTTAAGGGGTCGATCAGAAAGAATAAGCCAACGAGAATAATTATTAATAAAACCCTAAATAGGTTTTTTTTGAGAACGGAATGAGAATGGCTTTCGGAGAAAAGACTGAACGATAGGGATAAAACAAGGCCCAGGTTGGATATTAAAATAAGTCTCATGCAAAGGCTTTCTGCTGCCAGGTTAAGGTCACTGATTTCTATGAAAACCGAGGCTGCAATTGTACCAAGCAGAGCAAATCCAATTTCCAATGGGAATCTCTGCAAAACACTCCTGATGGAATTAACAAAAGTCTGTAGGGAAGGGAATTTCATAAAAGCTAATTTACCTAAAAATACTCAAACTTTAATTAACATGAGTTCGATATAAAATCTTGACGGACTAAGTTTCGACTGAAGTTTTTCTCTTCTTTAACAAAGCAGGGTCTGGTTCTCTTCGCTTGGTGTTCTGCCCTACTTTTTTGCAGAAATTTGATTTTATCATGAGATTCTTATTGCAAAAAAGATAGAATAAGGGTTTGTTCAACATGGACTTTGGTCCTATTAACGTACTACCCATCCCGATGAAAAACAGCTCAGGGTTAAATAAACCTTGCCGGAGGAGGTATCTTCCGGCTATTGATAATCTGAGATAAAGTGCAATTTTTCGCCGGAAATACTTCGGAGGAAAGGGCTGAACTAAGCTAAAAAACGCAGGTATTGGTTTCAAAAATCAAATAATACGACTCCGGAGCATTATGAGAAGAATTAAAATGGTACCTTCTACCCTTCCTTATATCGAGTTATGGTTAATCTAATAATTATTAATCTTCAACACTAAAACATAGCCATTGGCGGGCGCCTAAAAATTAACTAACCAATAACTTATATCCCTTTCCATGCACATTGATGATCTCAACCTTAGGATCTTCCTTTAAGTATTTACGCAGCTTGCTTAAAAACACATCCATACTCCGTCCGTTAAAGTAGTTATCATCATGCCAGATTGAGATCAATGCCTCTTCCCGCGTTAAAACCACATTTTTTTTGAGACATAAAAGCCTTAGTAATTCAGCTTCCTTGGTAGATAACTTTTGTTGTGAATCAGCATATGTAATTAGTTGTGAGGTATAGTCAAATTTATAATTGCCGATTTCAAATTTAGTCTGCTGATCAGAAACTTCAGTCTTTTCTGGTTCTGATACTCTTTTAAACAAGGCATTGATCCTTAAAAGTAATTCCTCAATCCGAAATGGTTTTGTAATATAATCATCCCCACCTAAATTATATGCCTCAGCTTTGTCCTCAATCATAGTCTTGGCCGTAGCAAAAATGATCGGAATCTTTGGGTTGATACGACGAATATCTTTCCCCAACGTAAAACCATCTTTTTTGGGCATCATGACATCAAAAATACACATGTCAAAATGTTCAATATTGAATGTTTTTAAAGCCTCATCACCGTCCTGACAGAGTACAACTTCAAATTTTCCTTTTAATTGCAAATAATCCTGTAAAAGCATACCCAAATTCGGGTCATCTTCGGCTAGTAAAATTTTTTTCATATCAGGGATTCCTAACGGAAAATTAGTATTTAAATAAACTAGTAGCCATCAGGCAATGAGTTTCATTGGAAGACTTATCTCAAACTCTGATCCAATATCCTTTTCACTCTTCACCCTTACTGTTCCGTTCAGTCGTTTAACAATATTATTCACATAGCTTAAACCTAAACCAAAACCTTTTACATCATGCAGGTTGCCTGTAGGGATTCTATAGAACTGGTCAAATATTTTGGATAAGTGGTCTCTGCTCATTCCAATTCCTTTGTCTGAAACCTGTATAATCAAGTTTTTACCTGTATTAAATGTACTGATCTTTATCCGGGGATTTTCAGGACTGTATTTATTAGCATTATCAATAAGGTTAAATATCACATTTGACAAGTGAAGTTCATCACCTGCAACTATCGAGTGTTTTGCTTTCAGATCAAGCTCGATACTCGCATTTCTCTTCTGAAGCTGTAAGGACATGCTGTCGACAATGGCAGCAAGAAGATCGTTCATATCTACATCCTTGTGTTCTAACTTAAGATCGCCTTTATCAATTTTTGCAATATTCAGTACCCGTTCAATATGACTTCCAAGCCGATTATTTTCATCATAAATAATATTAGCCAAACGCTCAATACGGGTTTTATCAGCTTCAAGTTCAGGATCTTTTAGCGCTTCACTTGCAATCATAATGGTAGCAACAGGAGTTTTAAACTCATGTGTCATATTATTGATAAAATCAGTCTTCATTTCTGAGATCTTTTTTTGCATCAGAATAGAATGAATCGTATAACCAAAGCTAAGGA
Source organism: Sphingobacterium thalpophilum (assembly GCA_945865415.1). GTDB lineage: Bacteria > Bacteroidota > Bacteroidia > Sphingobacteriales > Sphingobacteriaceae > Daejeonella > Daejeonella thalpophilum_A. Next base: position 637 of record CAMBFY010000092.1, on the reverse strand, counting down.
TCAGAATTAGAAGCAGGCCTCCCGATAAACCCATCATGGCAGTCATGTTTGAAAGAATAATAGCGTTTTTATCTGGAAAAGTAATAGTCAGCATTCCTGAATCCCTGATCATATCTTTCGGAAAAAGGGGAGTTTCATAGCTATTGTAAGCAAGGAATTTGGTTTGATTAGAAGCTCTTGTAAATATAAGGGAGTCTCTTTTCGCAGAGGTAACTTTATACTCATAATTACTCAAAATGGAAAGATTACGTAATTCGGCCCTAAGCATGGAGTCTAGTGTTTGTGGGTGGACACGCTTATTCAGGGGAACATTAACATCTATGTATTCCTTATAAAGATTCTTGAATACATCCTCCTTATTTTGCTTTTCTTCAGCAAAATATTGTTTTACCTTTTGAACCCTTGCTACCTGGTCGGAATCCGGATCATCTGGGGGTCGTTTGAAATTTCTTAATCTTGGCCGGGGTATGGTACGTAAAAAAGCGCCATCAACAGGGTCAAAAACAATATATTGGGTTACAGAATCAGGTAATTGTCCGGGAACAGATCCCGATAATAACGTATTTATTTGGGGGTAAGCTTTAGGAGCTTTGGAAATCGTCTTACGTGTTTGTTCATGAATCTGACCAAAAGCATC
>CAMBFY010000091.1 GCA_945865415.1 Sphingobacterium thalpophilum | reverse complement strand
TCATCTCAAAGATCTGGCAGAACCTATGATAATCAGGATATCAGAGGAAGCCAAAACAATCAAAACGGCCAAGGCAGTCCAATAACGGATCGTCAGGAGCAAGTCAGGCAGGCACCCCTGGCACCAAGAGAGCAAAGGCCTGAACGTGTTGGACAGGCACAGAATCAAGGTCATAATCAAAGAACAGCCCCTCAGGAACGTCAGGCACCGGCTCCGGAAAGGATTGATAGAAGTGAACAACAACGACATAACCCTATACCAGAACGGGTTCAGAGAAGCGAACCACAACAACGCCAAGCACCGGCACCTGAACGCATAGAGAGAAGTGCACCACAAGATCGTCAGGCACCGGCAGAGAATTCAGGTAGAAGAGACAATTCTTCTCCAGGACAAGAAAGTGGAAGGAGCAGCCAGAGTAGGCCCTCTAGAGGTAACTAAAGAAAAAAAACACCTAATGGTCGGAAGCTAAATCTTCCGACTATTAGGCAACTACCAACTCTATTATCTCAAATGGTAATGATCCTTTTGCCGGACTGCCAGTCCTAATGAAATACAGCTTAGAGTAAAATAAACCTTGCCGGAGGAGGTAGCTTCCGGCAATCGGTAATTTGATATAGAACGCGATTTATTGCCGGAACTACTCCGGAGGAAAGGACTGAACTAAGCTATGACAAGCAGGTGTTGCTTTCCAAAACCTAATGATTGTTTACCAGAGCCTTATCTAACCAATTATAGCAGTATTATTAATCCTTCCTTATATCGAACTCGGCTTCTTATTCCTATTATTTCAACTTACTGAGTGCCGTCCTCATTCTTGGAATCATTTGTTCTATATCTTCATGAGAACATCCTCCAACAGAAGCTCTGAACCAGTTCACACTACTATCAGTACCAAATGCTGAAAATGGAACGATTCCCATTTTTGCTTCTTTGATCAGATAAAAATTAACTTCGGCACTGTCCTTTAAAACATTTCCTTCGGAAGTGGTTTTACCTATATAATCGACCTTAACAGTTAAATAAATCGCCCCCATTGGATTGATTGCATCTACAGCAAAACCATCCGCTTTAAGCTCAATTATACCATTATACAGCTTATCCAGACTTTTTTGAACTTTTGACTTAAAGGTTGTCAGGTAATTATTTAGTTCTTTTGTTTGAGTTAAAAATTTCGCAGTAGCTACCTGCTCAGGTTTTGGTGCCCAGGCTCCAACATGCCCTACAATCGTTTTCATTTTATCAATTACATGTTCCGGACCAAAAGCCCAGCCTACCCGTACACCAGTAGCTGCCAGGCATTTGGATATACCATCTATGTAGATTACCTTATCCTTCAACTCTGGTCTTAAAGTAACCGGATCAAAATGAAACTGTTCGCCAAAAGTCAGAAGGGAATAGATTTGATCATACATTATATAAAGTGGCTTCTCATCCGCTCCGCGGGTCTTATTTTCTTCAATGACCAAATCACAAATCTCTTCCAGATCCTTTTTGGCAAACATTGTACCGGTTGGGTTAAGCGGTGAACATAAGGCGAGTAATGTAGCTCCCTTTAAATGCGGGCGTATATCATCAGCTGTCGGCATAAACTTATTCGCTGCTGAAGTCTTGACAGCAACCTGCGTTGCTCCTGTAAAACAGCAATAATGATTGTTATTCCATGATGGTGTAGGATAAATAACCTTATCTCCGGGATCAACCAGAGCCATGTAGGTTCCATAAATCAATGGACGTGATCCGCCGGCAATCAGAATTTGCTTACTATTATAGGATAAACCAAATCGCTCATGCAGGAACACTGAAATATTCTCACGCAATACTGCCACACCCTCGGCAGGCGGATAATTGGTCTGGTTTGTGTGATAAGCTTCAACAATTCCAGCTTTAAGTTCATCCGGGATCGGGAAAATATTTGAATCAAAATCACCAATTGTTAGGTTTGCGATCTGCTCACCTTTACTCTTCAATTCATTGATCTGACCTGCTATTTTTATTATTTCAGAACCCTCAAGGGTACTTGCTATTTTGGATACCTGCATTTCTATATTATATATTCTTAAGAATTTGAACCTATTATAACCTATCTACTCTAACGGATTAAAGCTTCAACAGCCATGTTTACCTTTTCAAAATTGAAGCTTTTCAATAACTCCTTAAATGAAGTATTGATCTGCTTATTACACAAATTCCCAATACTTCCTTCATGGGTATGTTTAACAATGCCCGGCGCCTTGAATTCTCCCTTTTCGATAGCAGCTCCAACTTTTTTATATGCTTCCCTGAATGGTAGTCCGTTCAAAACCTCTTCATTCACCGCATCAACGCTAAACAGATAAGCATATTTCTCATCCTTGAGAATATCCTTCCTGATTTTGATTGATTGCAACATAAAGCCTGTCATTTCCAGGCATTCATTCAGCGATCTGAAGGCCGGGAACAAATTCTCTTTCAGCAATTGAAGGTCACGGTGATAGCCTGATGGAAGATTTGCGGTCATGAGGGCAATTTCATTCGGTAAAGCCTGTATCTTATTGCATCTGGCACGTATCAATTCAAACACATCCGGGTTTTTCTTATGAGGCATTATGCTTGAACCGGTGGTCAGTTCATCAGGAAAACTGATAAATGCAAAGTTCTGGTTAATGAACAAACAGGCATCCATGGCAAGCTTAGCTAAAGTTGCTGCAACGGAAGACATGGCCTGAGCTAAAATACGCTCAGTTTTTCCACGACCCATCTGGGCATAAACTACGTTATAATTCAGCGAGTCGAAGCCCAATAAATCAGTGGTCATAGTACGGTTCAGCGGAAAAGAAGAACCATACCCTGCTGCAGATCCAAGGGGATTTTTATTACAGACTTTCCAGGCCGCCAGCATAAGCTCCATATCATCGGCCAAGCTTTCAGCATAGGCTCCGAACCATAATCCAAAGGATGAAGGCATTGCAATCTGCAGATGTGTATATCCCGGAAGTAATTTCTCCTTATGCTCCTCGCTTTGTGCAATCAATTGTGTGAACAAGGTATCAGTATTTCTGACTAGCTTCTGAATCTCACTACGAAAAAATAATTTTAGATCGACCAAAACCTGATCATTTCTGGACCGTCCACTGTGAATTTTTTTTCCTGCATCACCAATCCTGCGGGTTAATAGTAATTCTACCTGAGAGTGCACATCTTCAACATTTTCTTCGATGCTGAACTTACCCTCCTGAACTTCCTGAAATATTTGTTTAAGACCGGTTTGAACATGTTCCAGATCCCGGCTATCCATTAAACCTATACTTTGTAACATCCTGGTATGGGCTAATGAACCTATAACATCAAATGCGGCAAGTTGATGATCCAACTCTCGATCATTCCCAACAGTAAACTTTTCTACAGACCTTTCAGTTTCTGTTTCCTTTTGCCAGAGCTTGCTCATAAAACTGCTTTAAACTTTTTGAAATACTGTGACTTAACTATATCCCATTCTGAGCTTAAAATACTGTAAAAAACAGTATTTCTGATATATCCGGTATGTATTTTCATGTGCTGACGTAAAACTCCTTCATATGTAGCACCAATACTCATTAATGCCTTGCGCGATTGTTGATTACGCTCATCCGCCTTGAATTCAATTCTGTTCAGCCCTAAAACCTCAAATCCATAGGATAAAATCAGGAATTTCATTTCTTTATTTAATCCGCTTCCCTGAAAATCACGGCCAATCCAGGTCCAGCCGATTTGCCCTCTTTCATCTTTACCGGAGATATCTGCAATTCGTGTGCAACCTGCAACCTTGTTTTTAATTTTGTCAATTATAACCCACACAGCTGTTGTACCATTTTGACGATCAGCAATCGCGGTCATCATGTATTTTCTCAATTCTCCGGGCTTCGAAAGATCCTGCAAACCATAAACCCAAAGCCTGCCATCATCTGCTACCTTCTGCAATGCATTTTCGTCATCAAGCTCAAGCGGACGAAGCAAGACCATTTCACCTTCCAGGGTCACATTCAAATCCTTTGCCATCACAGAATCTTTGTCAATAACTTAATATAGAGGTCGATTCCCTCTTCTATTTCTTTTACATAAATATATTCATCAGCCATATGTGAACGTGCAGAATCTCCAGGACCCATTTTTAATGAAGGAATATCAAGTAGTGCCTGATCACTTGTGGTAGGAGAACCATAAGTCTCTCTGCCCAAAAATATTCCTGCCCTTACAATCGGATGTTCGAGGCTAATGGAAGATGGTTTTAAACGGGTTGATCTCGGATTCACATCGCAGTCAACATTCTGACTTATAATCTTAAGTACCTCTTCATTCCTGTAGGAATCAGTTACCCTAACATCTACCGTAAAATTACAAACTGCAGGCACTACATTATGCTGAGATCCTGCTTCGATTATGGTGACACTCATCTTAACCGGGCCAAACAAGGCTGATTTCTTTGCAAATTCATAGGTTTTGAACCAATTGATATCCTTCATTGCATTATAGATCGCATTCTCACCTTCCTCCCGGGCAGCATGTCCTGCCCTTCCATGAGCAACACAATCCAAAACCATTAATCCACGTTCGGCAATTGCTAAGTGCATTAAAGTTGGCTCACCTACAATTGCAAATTCCAGTTCACCCAGATCAGGAAGAATAAGTTCAATACCATCATTACCTGAATTTTCTTCCTCAGCTGTTGCAGCCAGGCAGAGGTTATATTTTAAATTCTTCTCTTTATAAAAATGAATAAATACTGCGATAAGGGATACCAGACATCCGCCAGCATCATTACTTCCCAAACCAAACAACTTACCATCTATGATTTCAGCTGCAAATGGGTCACGAGAGTATCCTGGATTTGGCTTTACTGTATCATGATGCGAGTTGAGCAAAATAGTAGGCTTATGTAAAACAAAATGCTCATTGTAAGCCCAAACATTATTATTCCGCCTGTAAGTTTTCACTCCACGATCCTTTAAAAACTGCTGAATTACCAAAGCAGTGTTATCTTCTTCTTTACTTATTGAAGGGGTACTGATTAGCTTACGTAATAAATCAATACTGTCATCAAACAGTTTTCCGATCATTTCTTTAGTCGTTTGCATATAATTCACCTGCCTTTTGAGCCGATAATTTAATTCCTTTGATCATTGAAGAGCTAAACCCATTATGTTCCATTTCATTTAATCCTGCAATAGTACACCCTTTTGGTGAAGTCACTTTATCAATCTCATGTTCCGGGTGAGAATTTTGCTGAAGTAAAAGTGATGCTGCTCCCTTGGCTGTTTGGGCAGCCATACGCAATGCCTCGTCAGCATGAAAACCAATCTCAACACCACCCTGCGACGCTGCCCGAACGGCTCTCAGGAAGAAAGCTACTCCACAGGCACAAAGTGCTGTAGCAGCAGTCATCAAGTCTTCATTGATCTTAATAACTGAACCAACGGTTTCAAACATTTTGGTCACTTCTGCAATATTTACAGTCTCAGCATTGTCAGAGGCGACACAGGTCATGGATTCCCCAATTGCGATTGCAGTATTGGGCATTGCCCTTACAACCTGCACCCTGCTACCCAGTTTGGCCCGGATGTCGGCACAACTAACTCCAGAAATCACAGAAATCACCAGATGCCTGGCAGGATCGATAGCACCGTCTATCTGCTCTAATAAATTATCAAGCTGCTGAGGCAAAACAGCCAGAATGACTATAGAGGCCTCTGCAGCAGCGGCATAATTATCTGAGGTGACCTTAAAACCCTGAGCTAAAACAGTATCCAGTCGTGAAACATTTCGGCGGGTCAGGGTGATATCATCGGGCTTGCAATAATCTGCTTTTACCAATCCTTTGGCCAGTGACATACCAATATTTCCGCTTCCTAAAATTGCGGTTCTTTTTGTTCCTGTTTTCATTGTATGGTGATTAAGCGTGTACCAAAATTTCCATTATTCAAGCTAAGCAATGTATCAGCTTTACCAATACAAACCTCTTTTAGTCCTTTATTAATCGCTTCGAAAGCGTTATCAAGTTTAGGAATCATCCCATCATTAATAATTCCCTGACGTTTCAATTCATTGTAATAATGAGGATCAATCGAGCTTATTATTGAACTCTCATCTTCCAAATCCATCAAAACACCTGCCTTTTCAAAGCAAAAGATCAGAGATGTTTCGTACTCCTTTGACATTGCGATAGCAATGGCAGAGGCAATGGTATCTGCATTAGTATTTAACAATTGACCTTTGCCATCATGCGTGATAGCTGAGAAAACCGGTGTAAAACCAGCTTCCAACAGCTTACTGAGAGCCTGATGATCTATAGATGATTCATTAAGATCACCTACAAAACCATAGTCGACGGCATCACCTAAATCCTCTCCGGCGGATAGGACTTTCAGCGGTAGACGTCTTGTTGCTTGAATTAAATTCCCATCCGCGCCTGATAATCCGATTGCATTACAATTCTCAGATTGCAAATTTGCCACAATATTCTTGTTGATTAAACCGGCATAGACCATGGTTACCACTTTCAGACTTTCACCATCGGTTATTCTTCTGCCATCAACCATTTTGGATTTGATTCCTAAATCTTCGGCAAGTTTCGTTGCAATTTTTCCTCCACCATGAACCAATAGTTTAGGCCCCTTCAACATCGCAAAATCAGCAATAAATTGTTGCAGACTTTCGGGACTATCAATTACATTTCCACCAATCTTTATAACCTTCAGGGATTTCATGCTAAGCCCTCCAGCATATTTTTTAAGACTGCTTGAGCAGAACAAACCCTGTTGGCAGCTTCTTTAATGACCAGTGAATGCGGTCCATCCAAAACTTCAGCAGAAAGCTCAAAATCACGACGAACAGGAAGACAATGCATTACCTTGGCTTCATTAGTTTGCTCCAGCTTTTTATGGGTCATCATCCAAGGTTCGCCATTCTGAACGGTTTTACCATAGTCATTATATGATGACCAGTTTTTGGCATATACGAAATCTGCCCCCTGTAATGCAATATCCTGATTGTACTCAATTTTTGCTCCGGGTGTGAATTTCTCAGCCAATTCCAACCCTTCAGGATGGGTAATTACAAAATCGATCATTCCCTCAGTCTGTGCACGACACATCCATTCAGAAAATGAGTTTGGAACAGCCTGCGGTAAAGATTTCACATGGGGCGCCCAGGTTAAAACAACCTTAGGCTTAACTACTTTTTTATATTCTTCAATGGTAATCAGATCGGCAAAACTTTGCAGTGGATGTAATGTAGCACTCTCTAAACTAATGACCGGCACTCCACTATATTTCACAAATTTATTAAACAAACCTTCGCCATAATCCTCTTCACGGTTTACTAGTTTAGGAAACGAACGGAATCCAAGTATATCACAATACTGACCCATTACGGCTGCTGCCTCACGGATGTGCTCCACTGTTGTTCCATTCATTACTACACCATCTTCTGTCTCCAAAGCCCAGCCTTCCTTGTCAAGATTCATCACCATTACATTCATGCCCAGATTCATAGCCGCCTTTTGAGAACTCAATCGGGTACGCAGACTAGGATTCAGGAATACGAGTCCGAGGGTTTTATTCTTACCCAGCGACTGATTCGCATATGGATCTGCCTTCAGGATAAATGCCTGTTCAATAAAAGACTTCAGATCTGCAACATCATTAACGGAAGAAAATAATTCCATAATAGTAAAAATAGCCGTTTTTATTTATTTAATTCTGCCTCAAGAGCTGTCAAAAATTGATCAGCATGCTCATTTGTGATATTTAAAGCGGGTAAAAGCCTGACCACATTAGGTTTTGCTTCTCCGGTAAAGATACGGTGCTTGAAAAGTAAATCTTTTTTAACATTTGAGTATTCTTCAGAAAGTTCAATTCCAATCATAAGACCTCTTCCGCGAACTTCAGTAATTTGCGGGATTTGTTTCAATTGATTGATTAGGTAATTTCCGATTTCTTTTGCATTCTTCATTAAGTTATCCTGCTCCATTACTTCAAGAACAGCAAGCGCAGCGGCACAGGCTAAATGATTTCCCCCAAAAGTAGTTCCCAGCTCACCATACCAGGGCTTAAATTTGGGCGAAATAGAGATCCCTCCAATCGGAAAGCCATTACCCATACCTTTTGCCATAGAATAAATATCAGCCTCAACACCAGCATAATCATGTGCATAGAACTGACCAGTCCGCCCGTAACCACATTGCACTGAATCAGCAATATAGACCGCATCATACTGATCACAAAGGCTTCTGATCTTCTGCAAAAAGCTCTTTGAAGCTTCCCGGATACCGCCAACACCTTGTATACCTTCAATAATTACTGAAGATATTTCGTTGCCGAATGATTTGAATGCATCTTCTAATGCTAGCTCATCATTGAACGGAAGAAAGATCACATTGTTGGTTTCATTTACAGGGGCAATGATTTTAGGGTTATCTGTTGCCGAAACAGCCAAAGAAGTACGTCCGTGAAAAGCACCCTTAAAAGCAATTATTTTTTTTCGCTTATTATAAAAAGAGGCAAGTTTCAGTGCATTTTCATTCGCCTCTGCACCTGAATTACACAGAAAAAGCTGAAAATCAGGTTTATCGGAAAGATGGCCAAGTTTTTCAGCAAGTTCAATTTGCTGTGAGATAATCACTGAATTGGAATAGAACCCCACTTTATTCAGCTGCTCATTCAAACGTCTTACATAATGCGGGTGGGTATGGCCGATTGAAATCACGGCATGTCCGCCATAAAGATCCAGGTACTTATTACCATCAGCATCCCAAACATTGCTGCTCAGAGCTTTTACAATTTCTATGTTACTGAGCGGATATACATCGAATAGTTTCATTTTATTAAGCTAAAAGGGGAAAGCCAAAAGCTAAAAGCCCGAGCTATTTCCTTATTGATTTGATTAAACCAATCAGCATTGCTTTTACCTGACTGGTTTGATTATTTACTATACTAAATTGTTCTTCTGTTAAATAGCCTAAGTCTTTTGCCAGTAAACAACAATATTCTAATTCGTGTGCTGAACCTAAGCCAATGTCTAAGAAACTTGTAAAATCCTTATCGGTATTTTTCCCTGTTCCTTCTGCAATATTCATCGGAATAGAGTATGCAGCCCTCTTTGTTTGAGATGCAAGGTGGAAATCCTCATGTTTAGGAAATGCTGGGAGTATATCATGATATATCAATAATGTTAATTCATGCGATTTTCTCCAAACCGCTAATCTTTTATAATCTCTCATCAATTTCCAAATTTTGAGTGCAATTTATTGTTTCAAGAACAAATTTATAGTCACTCATTTGGAAGTCATAAACAACCTATTCATCGGCTGTTTTTTTAAAAAGCTAGTATTAATGTAGCATTACGCCAATTGCTTTCGCCTTTTAGCTTTTCCCTCTCAGCTCAAAAGGCGCTAGCCTTCAACCTCAAGCCCACCGTTTCACCAAGCCCAAACATCAAATTCATATTCTGCACTGCGTGCCCACTTGCACCTTTCAGCAAATTATCTATGGTGCTAATAATGAACAATTTGTTTCCATGTTTCTCTAAATGAATCAGGGCTTTATTGGTGTTCACTACTTGCTTCAGGTCAATGTTTCTTTTACTGATATGTGTGAATGGATGATCCTTAAAATAGTTTTCATACAGATCGTATGCTTCGTCCAGACTTAAATCAGTTTGAGTATAGATTGCTGCTAAAATCCCACGTGTAAAATCACCCCTTTGCGGGATGAAATTCAGT
>CAMBFY010000090.1 GCA_945865415.1 Sphingobacterium thalpophilum | reverse complement strand
AAAGAATTATTCTTCCCATCAGCGGGAGGAGGTCATTAGGATTTATAATAATTCAGGACAAATGAATGAGGGTTGTAATCTTGACCAAAACTTTTGGAATGAATGATTTCAGAACTTTCGATTCCTGCTACAATTCTTTTTCCAAACGTGCGGATTCAGAATTATTTATAATCCGAAGAAAATTATTCTGTTATTGTTTTTTCGTTTGCAACAAATGTTACCGTTCCGATGAGTAATATTCACGATTTTTGTACTATCAAATTAAATAATATGAATGTAGAGCAAATTTATACCGGATGTTTGGCACAAGGTGCCTATTACATCACCAGCAATGGCGAAGCTGCAATTATAGACCCACTTCGTGAAGTGGAGCCTTATCTTGGAAGACTTAGCAAGGATGGGGTTAAACTAAAATACATTTTTGAGACTCATTTTCATGCAGATTTTGTCAGCGGTCACGTTGATCTGAGCAGAAAAACTGGAGCTCCAATTGTTTATGGACCGAATGCAACCTGCGAGTTTGAATGTATTTCTGCAATTGACGGACAGGAATTTAAGGTAGGTGATATAACCATTAAGGTTTTACATACTCCCGGTCATACCATGGAAAGCACCACTTTTTTGTTGAAGGATGAGCAAGGAAAAGACCATTGTATTTTTAGCGGTGACACTTTGTTTTTGGGTGATGTAGGTCGTCCTGATCTTGCACAAAAGGCAGCCCATATGACACAGGATGAACTGGCCGGATTGCTATATGATAGCCTCAATAACAAAATAATGCCTTTGGCAGATGATGTTATCGTATATCCTGCCCATGGTGCAGGTAGTGCTTGCGGTAAAAATATGATGAAAGAAACTGTAGATACTTTGGGTAATCAGAAGAAGGTCAATTACGCACTGAATCAGCCAGATAAAGAATCTTTTGTGAAAGCGGTAACGGAAGGTCTTCTTCCCCCACCTGCTTATTTTGGCCTGAATGTTGCCATGAATAAAAAGGGATACGAGAGCTTTGACACCGTGTTAAACAATGGTATGAGAGCTCTGAATGCCGATGAGTTTGAAGCAGCAGCAGAAAACACAGATGCACTGATTCTAGATACAAGAGAGAATACAATTTTCTATAAAGGATTTATCCCGCAATCAGTCAACATCGGACTAGCTGGTGATTTCGCACCGTGGGTAGGAGCTTTGATTGTTGATGTTAAACAAGGGATTTTATTGGTTACTGATGAAGGAAAAGAGGAAGAAGCAGTTACCCGTTTGAGTCGTGTAGGATTTGACAATATTCTTGGACACTTGAAAGGTGGATTCAAAGCCTGGTTAGATTCAGGTAAAGAAGCTGATGTAGTTGATCGTATCACTGCAGAGCAGTTTGCAAATGAATTCAGACCTGAAAAGGATATGGTGCTTGATGTTCGCAGAGAAAGTGAATATGCTGCAGAACATGTCGATAATGCTTACAATAGGCCATTAGCTTATATAAATGACTGGATCAAGGATGTAGATCCAAAACAGCATTTTTTCTTACACTGTGCTGGTGGTTACCGCAGTATGATGGCGGCTTCTATTCTTCAGGCGAGAGGTTACAGAAACTTCACGGAAATTGCAGGTGGATTTGGAGCGATCAGTTCTACCAGTATTCCCAAAACTGATTTTGTTTGCCAGAGTAAGATGATGCCTGCCTGATCAGCCGGTTTATCTTTCTGATTTTCAAGGGGGGGCGTTTCAGCGAATGCCTCTCCTTGTTTGATAATAAGGCTCAGGTTTTGAATTTCTACTTTAATTGAAATATGCAGGGTTTAGATAAAAACAGGTATCAATTTGCTTTACTGGTATTGGTGAATGCCTTTGTCGGTGCGATGCTTGGCCTGGAACGTTCAATTATGCCTGATTTCGGGAAACTGGAATTCGGGATCAATGCAAACACTGCCTTAATGTCTTTCATTATTGCATTCGGTATCAGTAAATCGCTAAGTAATTATGCTGTTGCTCAGCTTTCCAAAAAACTAAGTCGTAAAACTATACTAGTCATCGGATGGATTGCTGCATTACCAGTGCCATTCTTATTGATGTATGCGCAAAACTGGAATTGTGTAATTGCAGCCAATATTTTATTAGGGCTCAACCAGGGTTTGGCCTGGAGTGCAACTGTAATTATGAAGATTGATCTTGTTGGATCAAAGAACCGGGGCCTTGCAATGGGCATCAATGAATTTGCGGGTTATCTTTCGGTCGGACTTGCAGCCTGGCTGGCAAGCTCAATCGCGCTGGATTATGGTTACGCATTTTTCCCCTTTATCCCTGGTGTAATATTTTCAATTGCAGGTTTATTAACTACAGTTTTTCTGGTTAAGGACACGACTCATTTTGTAAATGCTGAAAGTCTGACGAGCAAAGTACCTTTGCTTCAGAATGTATGGAAGGAAACAACCTGGAAACATCAAAATTTGGGTTCGGTAACTATAAATGGTTTAGTGAATAATCTGAATGATGGGGTAGTCTGGGGTTTATTGCCCGTGTTGTTGATGCAAAAAGACTATGGAATAGGTCAGATTGGAATAATTGCGGGAATTTACCCTGCTGTTTGGGGAATTTCTCAATTATTTACCGGAAAATTGGGCGACACACATTGTAAGAAACAGATCATCACTTCAGGTATGTTTATGCAGGCTCTAGCCATAATCATGATTGCTCTTGCAGGTTCTTTGTCTTTGTTAGTTCTTGCTTCGGTCCTTCTTGGATTTGGAACAGCCTTAGTTTATCCTAATTTTCTTTCTGTTATAGCCGAAGGCACTCATCCTTCACAACGAGCTGAGAGTCTGAGTATATTCAGGCTATGGCGGGATAGCGGATATGTTTTTGGAGCAATTTTGAGTGGGATATTGGCAGATTCTTTCGGAATTGTAAATGCCTTGTTTATGGTGGCTGCCATAACAGCAACCGCTGGAATGATAGCGAACAGGCGGATGTGCTGTACAAATAAGCTATTCTGGAAGAGTGATTATTGCGTGCCGGTTTATTGATTATGGAGCTATGCAGTTAAATCATACTCTAAATAAGGATCTTATTCTCCGTGAAAATCTGGTGATTGAAAGCACTGATATGGCAATTGACAGAACACTGCTGGCTTGTTAGTACGTCATTGTATTTTGCTGTCGTCGGCATGGCATTAAACAGTCTTTCAAGGCTCATCTGCGGCTTTTAACTCAAAACGGCATTCTGAGTAATCGCTTTTCTGATATTTTATATCAGACTATCCAGGTTTTTTTTAACAGAAAAGAAAACTCAGGAATAGCCCAAAGCATATCGGGAATTATACCTTACGATGAAATCCAACCCTGAAATTTTCATTTGTAACCTTTGTTACTCAGATCACAGTCGGCAGTCCTTACTTTTGTGATATAATTTAACCTAACAACCTATTCCTATGAAAGCGATAATTTTTAGTAATTGGAACATCATCAGATTTCTTCGTTTGGGAATCGGACTTATAATTCTGGTTCAGGCTGTAATGGCTTCAGATATAATGTTCGGTTTGATAGGGTTACTTTTTACAGGTATGGCTGTTTTTAATACCTCTTGTTGCGGCGCGGGAGCATGTGCTGCTCCACCTTCCAAAAACGTTAGCGAATCGAAAGAAATTAGCTATGAAGAAATTAAATAATCAGTTATGACATTCAACGAATTAATTGAATCAGACAAGCCGGTGCTTGTAGATTTTTTTGCAGAATGGTGCGGTCCATGTAAGGTTATGGCACCCATATTAAAAGATGTTAAGCAAGAAGTAGGTGATGCAGTAAGTATCCTGAAAGTTGATGTTGATAAAAACCCCCAGGCTGCAGCGGCATATCAGGTACAAGGAGTGCCAACACTGATCTTATTCAAACAGGGAAAAGTATTGTGGCGACAAAGTGGTGTCGTTCAGAAGAACGGATTAGTTGGCGTAATTAAAAAATTTACAGTTTAAAAATACGATTATGGGGATATTAAATTGGTTATTCGGAGGTTCCGCCAAGCAGGATCTTACAGAAATAATAAATGAAGGTGCATTTTTGGTTGACGTCAGATCTCCCAGTGAATTTTCTCAGAATCATGTAAGGGGGTCGGTAAATATTCCGCTCGATAGCATCTCATCGCAGTTGACAAAATTTAAAGGTAAAAAGCACATCATTGTTTTTTGCAGAAGCGGAAATAGAAGCTCGCAGGCTAAATCATACCTGGAGCAAAATGGATTTACAAATGTTGTGAATGGTGGTACAGTAGAAATTGTAAATAAGTATGTAAGTTAATCCTGAGTATTAAAGTACACGTTGAAATAAGAATTAAATATAAACAGATGAAAACAATAATTATAGATGTCAGAACAGCGGATGAATTCATGATGGACGGACATGCTGAAGGTAGTGTGAATTATCCTCTTGATAAAATTGAAAATTACATTGATAATTTGCGTGAATTTGATAAAGTGATTTTGGTTTGCAGAAGCGGTAATAGGGCCAATATTGCCAGAAGCATCCTTTTACAATCAGGAATTTCCAATATTGAGAATCAGGGTGCCTGGCAAAATATTTCAATGAATTAATTAGATATTTAATAATTATGGAAACACTTAAAATCCTAATTCCAACAGATTTTTCTGTACAGTCAGAATTTGCTTACCTGATGGTTCAAAGACTGGAAGAAAAAACAGCAATTGATATTCATTTTTTGCATGTCTTGAATGTGCCTGATACCGTGACAATAGATTCAGCCGGAACTATTCAAACCTGTGGTGAAATTGATATTAACTATGTGACAAAGCAGAAGGATATTGCAGAAAGGCAACTTGCAAATTTGAAAGTATTATATGGCGATCATATAAAAACCCACCTGGTACTAGGTAAAACAACCGATGCGATCTTAAGCTTTACCGAGTCAAATCAATTTGATCTAATTGTAATGGGGACCAAGGGTGCCAGTGGTTTAAAGGAAAAACTTTCAGGATCAGAAACTCAAATCATTTCCCGAAAATCAAAAACACCATTACTCTCTTTAATGTGTGATCGTTCTGATCTACAGATTCGCAATATTCTGTTGGTACATAACTTTAGTCATCCGGCAAAAGAAGATCTTATTTTAATGCATAAATTGATAAAGGCATTTGATACCAAAATACATATGCTTCAGATCACTTCCGGAAATGTTGATTTGGAGAGGGCAAAAGTTGAAAATGAAATGATTCAGTTTGCTGAATTAAATGGAATTTCCAATTATCAATGCCATCTTATCAATGATAAAGATGTAGAAAATGGAGTTATTCATTTCAATCAGATGATTAATATGGATATCGTTTGTATTGGCACTCACGGTAAAGGTGGATTATTCCATCAGAGCGCCACGGAAAAACTGATTAATCATCTCTTCAAGCCGATTATTTCTTTTCACCTAAACAACTAAACAAAAGATGATGGAATTTATATTACAACCATGGTCCTGGTGGTTCTCGGGCATAATGATAGCAGCTATCATGTTCTTTTTATTGTATTTCGGACAATCTTTCGGATTCTCCTCGAATTTGAGAACAATCTGCTCAGCTGCGGGTCTGGGGAAATCAACTAAATTTTTTGACTTCGATTGGAAAACACAGAGCTGGAATCTCGTATTTTTAGTAGGGGCAATAGTGGGTGGATTTATTGCCCGTGAATTTTTGTCTACAGATGCACCTGTCCTGATTTCTGAAGCAACAATCCAGGATTTAGCCAAATTGGGGATTGCTGCCCCAGAATCCTTGCAGCCAGCAGAGCTTTTCGGACTTGATGCAATTTTATCTATAAAGGGATTCCTACTGCTTGCATTTGGAGGTTTAATGGTTGGATTTGGATCACGTTATGCAGGGGGATGCACTTCCGGACATGCTATCAGCGGTTTATCTGATCTTCAGGTTCCATCATTGATTGCAGTTGTGGGGTTCTTTATCGGTGGTTTACTGATGACCTATTTATTTCTTCCTTTAATATTTTAAGATATGAAATTTGTAAAATTTTTATTGTTGGGTATAGTCTTCGGAATTGTAATGACGAAATCTGAAGCAGTTTCCTGGTACAGGATTCAGGAGATGTTCCGCTTTCAGGCTTTTCATATGTACGGAATCATTGGAACTGCGGTTACTCTGGGGGTAGCGGGTGTCGCTTTAATCAAAAGGTTTCGTATGAGGGATTTTTCTGGCAACCCGATTATGTTTAATCCGAAAGAGAAATCTGTTTTACGTTACCTTATCGGGGGTTCGATTTTCGGACTAGGCTGGGCTTTGAGCGGTGCCTGTCCGGGGCCAATGGTTGTTAATATCGGATATGGGTATTGGGCTATGGCTATTGTATTTTTCTTTGCACTAGTTGGAACATATCTCTACGGATTAATCAAGAGTAAATTACCTCATTAAACCTTAAGCGGTATGTCTCAGAAGTATGATGAGGGCGATGTATTAAAGAATCTATTTTCTGTTATAGGAAACCTGATTAAGATCATGGTACTGTTAATTGTGATTATAATTGCGCTTCCATTGGGCTATTATCTGATCAATCTGCCAGAAAAACCAAAAGTTAAGTTGGAGGATTCAACTGCTGTTATAGTTGAAGTAAAATCGGTTGTTCAGGAATTTTGGATTGCTCCAGATGTCAACACAATTGCTGATGCACAACAAAAAGCAGAGGTTGAGTATGGTAAGGAACTTATTGCTCATACAGCAAAGTACTTAGGCCCAAATGGGTCTGTTGGACAGATCAGCAATGGTATGAATTGCCAGAATTGCCATCTAAAAGCAGGAACAGCAGTATTTGGCAACAATTATGGATCTGTAGCCTCATTGTATCCCAAGTTTAGAGCCAGAAGTGGAACTGAGGAAGGTATCGAAAAACGTGTCCATGATTGCTTCGAGAGAAGTCTGAATGGTTCGGCTTTAGAATCGGAGAGTAAAGAGATGAAGGCTATTGTTGCATACATTAATTTTCTGGGTACTAATGTTAAAAAGGGTGAAAAGGCTGCCGGTTCAGGTTTCAAAGATTTGGCCTATCTTGACAGAGCAGCCAATCCGGATATGGGAAAGGCCGTTTATACGTCAAAATGCCAAAGCTGCCATCAACTCGATGGTTCAGGGATGTTAAATCCTGATAAAACCGAGTATACTTTTCCACCACTTTGGGGCAAGAACAGCTATAATGATGGAGCAGGTTTGTACCGCTTATCAAACTTTGCTAAGTATGTGAAGTATAACATGCCGCAGGGGGCAACTTTTGAAAACCCAATGCTTACTGATGAAGAGGCCTGGGATGTTGCGGCTTACATTAATTCACAAAAACGACCGCACATTAATGTCCCAAAAGATTGGCCGGATAAATCGAAAAAGCCAATTGATCATCCTTTTGGACCGTATTCAGATAAGTTCAGTGAAGAACAACATAAGTTTGGACCATTCAAGCCTATAGCAGAAGAACAAAAGAGGAATGCTGAATCTGCAAAATAGAATTTAGTGACATACAGTAAACAGGTACAGCACAATTCCCGAAACAGGTAACATGGAAAATAATAGGAGAGGCTTTTTAAAGAAAATTGGTACTATGGGTGCCGGAGCGGCTCTGGTTTCTGCAAATCCGATATTGGCAATTGCGAACGAATCTTCAGAGATAAGTTCATTTGCAGAAAATCAGGGAGAATTTACACTTTCAATATTACAAACTACGGATGTTCATTGTCAGGTTCACCCCCATGATGAGCTATTCTGGGAAAATGATCAGGCGGTATTTCGTAAGACTGGTGGCTACGCTCACCTGGCTACGTATCTGAGAAAAGAGAAGACAAAGAATCCAAATACTTTTATCATCGACACCGGAGATATGTTTCAGGGTAGTGAACTATCTGTAAAAACTTCGGGTAAAGCAATGGTTCCGGTTTTAAATGAACTAGGCTATGATCTTTATTTACCGGGTAACTGGGAGGTAATTTATCACAAAAAAGCTATGCAGACTTTATTAGGGGCATTAAACGCTCCGAAAGTTTGTGCCAATATGTATCATGATCTTGGGGATGGAAAGCGAGGGGAATTAATTTTTCAACCCTATCATATCTGGAACGTAGGAGGTGTTAAAATTGGTTTTCTTGGGTATACTGATCCATTGGTTCCTATTCGTCAGTCGCCTGGTTATAGTAAAGGAATAATCTACACCAAGCCTGAAGAAAACCTGGCTCATTATGTGGCTGTTCTGCGTAATCAGGAGCAATGTGCCTATGTATTATTGCTTTCTCACCTTGGATTATCGCAACAGATACATTTAGCTAACTTACCTGATTGTGAGGGTGTTGATTATATCTTAGGTGGCGATACCCATGAAAGGGTAAGAAAACCCATTCAGTGTACCTATTCAAAAGTTGTTGAGCCAGGAGCTTTTGGTTCATTTGTGGGGAAACTTGAGCTTAAAATAAAGGATGGGAAGGTAATCGGTGATACGTATTCGTTGGTTGAAATTGATTCTGAAAAAATTAAAGCCGATAAAGATATTTCTAAATTGATTGAGATCCATGAACGGCCTTTTGAGGGTGATATCAATCATATTGCCGGCTACAGCACAATTCCGCTGTATCGTTATTTTGTTATTGAAAACACAATTGATACCCTCATACTTGATGCCTTAAAGTGGAAAATTAAAGAAGCGGATATTGTTTTGTCGAACGGATTTAGATTTTGCCCGCCTAAGTCCACACCAGATCACACAGGAAATATTCCAATTACAAACGGATATATTTTTGATATGCTACCAGTGGATAGCATTGTCCGAACCGGTTCAGTTACCGGCAAACAAATTTCCGATTGGCTTGAAAAAGAACTTAATAATGTGTTCGCCAAGGATGCTTCGCAGCGGCTTGGCGGTTGGGTAATTAAATTTAAAGGCATGAAAATCAGCTTCAAGGCTTTTGAGGAGAATGGCCGGAGAGTTAAAGATGTGGAAGTTAATGGTAATCCACTCGATCTTGCGATGACTTATAGGATCTGTGCATGCGAACGTGAGGGTGATCCGGAAGATATGCTTTGCCGGATGAGAGGTGTGATTAACCCAAAGAATACCGCATTTACATTACATTCGGTTTTAAAAGAATATTTAAGTGTAAATTCACCTGTCACTCCAAGTCCGCCAATGTCTGCAAAGGTTTTAGATGCCTCTCAAACACTTCTGACTCAGGTTACCGGGGTTGATTATCAGTTTCGTTAATAATTTAATATTTAAGAAATACATTAATTTCAAACAAATGAAGAAACTCCTCCTTATCCTTGTATTATTTGCATTCTCAAATAGTATCAATGCTCAGAGTATTGTTAAGGATCCACCATATAAAGGACTTAAAATCGTGTTCCAGCTTACTTCGGCAGACACGGTTATTCATCAAACCCTAATGTCTCAATTGAAGAACTACTTTGGAGTGGCACCTGATCTGCAGGTAGAGGTAGTTTGCCATGGAGGCGGATTAGAAATGCTGGTAAAAAGTTCTTCGGTGGTACAAAAGGAGATCAAAGCTTATGCCGATAAAGGAGTCAGTTTTGTTGCCTGCGAGTTTGCCATGAAAAAAAGAAAAATTACAGCTGACCAGTTAGTTGCGGGTGCAGGTACTGTTATTTCGGGAGTACTAGAAATAGCTAAAAAACAACAGGAAGGCTGGAGCTATATCAAACTCTGAAACCCATTTAAATCATCTTATTTTAAGTTTTGAATATGAAAAATTTCATATATAGAATCCTTTTGCCCTTATTTTTCCTGATTCCAATAATTGTTTCAGCGCAACACCAGGAAGTTTCTGAACCTCCTGAGATGTACAAAGGCAAGGGCATGGATTCAACGGATAGCAAATCTTTATTAGCTGCCTTCAAAAATGGGG
>CAMBFY010000089.1 GCA_945865415.1 Sphingobacterium thalpophilum | reverse complement strand
ATCACGTATTCTGGAAGAAAAAAGTATAAAATTCACAGAACATAGTCGCGTGAATCTTGATCTTATAATTAAACCTCTTCGGGAGAATCTCAAAACCTTTGAAGATAAAGTAGACAAGGTTTATAAAGCTGAGTCGGATGAGCGGAATATTCTTCGCGGACATATCAATCAGCTCATCGAGCAATCAAGCCTGATGAATCAGGAAACCAAAAATCTTACTAAAGCACTCAAAGGAGACAGTAAAAAGCAGGGAAACTGGGGTGAGCTGATATTGGAAAGGGTTTTGGAACGCTCAGGTCTTGTTAAGAATCAGGAGTACCGCATTCAGGTATCTCATCTATCAGCCGATGGCAGCCGATTTCAGCCGGATGTTGTAATCGATCTGCCGGATGAAAAACAACTGATTATTGATGCAAAGGTTTCACTTACTGCCTACGAGCGGTTGGTTAACTGTGAAGGTGAAGAAGACCGTAATTTGTTCATCAAACAGCATATCAGCTCTATTCGGAATCATATTATTGACCTTTCAACTAAGAACTACAGTGAGTTGTATAAAATCAATTCTCCTGATTTTGTAATGTTATTCATTCCTATTGAATCGAGTTTCAGTATTGCCGTTCAACATGATGCTGAGTTATTTAATTTTGCTTGGGATAAACATGTGGTCATCGTAAGCCCTTCAACTTTACTTGCTACATTACGAACCATTGCAAGTATGTGGAAACAAGAACGCCAAAACCGGAATGTCATGGAAATTGCTCGGCTTAGCGGTGAAATGTATGATAAATTTATTGGCTTTATGACCGATATGGATGGCCTCGGAAAAAATATAAAACAAAGCCAAGATGCATATGATAAAGCTATTAATAAATTATCAAGTGGAAGAGGCAACCTTAGTACCACTGCCGAGAAGATAAAAAAACTGGGTGCAAGAACCGGAAAGCAACTCGATCAAAAATTTATCAACGAGGACGAGGATTAATTGTTTTTTATAGTTTCGGGTAAGAGCTTAAAATAAGTTGCCAAAAATCGATTGTTAAACAGAGTTCCTTTTATTTCAGCCTTTCGAACTTTTTCACAAAAACCGTCCCTGGCGTGAGCGTCTCCATGGTCATCAATCTTGGTACCATCCAGAAAATAGGACTTCCCATTTATGCGAACGGCAAGGTCACAACCTTTTCCAGACATCCTAAACTGACACTGTCCACAGGAAGCCTCTGCAATTAATATTTTGTCTTTTTTTAATGACTTAGATTGAGCATTCACAAAACTGATTGTGAAGCAAAAGAAGAGAATAAAAAATCCTTTTTTCATATTCGAATTGTATTAATAAATCTCTGCATTTGATATCAATGGGCAGGCTTTTGAATCATTGATATTTACTCTTATTCTTGAGGTAAAAACAGGGTCTATCCTCAAAATTCTTTTATATCCCATCGTTGTTGCTTCTGCAACTTTCTGCCAGGTTCCATCCCTCCAAACATCCACAGTAAATGCTTTTACTCTTTGCCCAAGCCGGATATATTCCTGCAAAACAATGTATTTAACTTTTTGTACTTTGAGCAGATCAATTTCAAAACTTCCCGTATTCAGACTATCATCCGTTGTCCAATAGGTATCTTTTTTACCGTCGGTTATCATTTTACCAACATAGTTTGCAGCATTGGATCGGACCGTGCTGGTAGTTACACCGGCGCTTTTGGCAATATTCAATGCAAACTCCGTATTAAGCAATTTTTTATACCCTTTCAGGGATTCAATATCTTTTTCATGGAAAAGTCCGCGCTGATCAGGAGGAATATTTAGCAAGAGCGTTGAACCACGTCCGACAGAACTCAGGTAAATTTCAAATAATTGTTCGGCGGTCTTAACTTTAGCATCCTCATTGGCATGGTAAAACCATCCCGGACGAATTGAAACATCGACCTCTGCGGGAATCCATTTATTCCCGTTTGCTGAACCCGAATTGAGGATATCCGATATCCCGGCTTTACCGGCATGTAAAGTATCCGTTGAAATTGTATTCCAATTTGTTTCACCGGCAATTCCACGTTCATTACCCACCCATCTCACACCCGGGCCTGCGTCACTAAAAAAAATCACATTTGGCTGAATACTTCTGACTATATCCAATGTTTTTGGCCATTCGTAATACGTCGCTGCGTTTATATTACGTACTTCTCGTGAACCCCCGTAATAACCGTCTCCACCATTTGCACCGTCAAACCACATTTCGAAAACAGGACCATAATTACTAAATAATTCAGTAAGCTGATTTCGGTAATAATCACGATAAGCAGGTTTACCATATTCAGGATGATTTCTATCCCATGGAGAAAGGTACACACCAAACTTAAGTCCGTATTTTTTTGAAGCCTCCGCTGTTTCTTTAACAATATCCCCTTTACCATTCTTATATGGACTGTTTTTGATAGAATGTTCGGTGTATTTACTTGGCCATAAGCAAAACCCATCATGGTGCTTGGTTGTTAAAATAAGGGTTTTAAACCCCGTTTCTTTCAGCACTTTAGCCCATTGCTTGGTATCCAGAGCTGTTGGATTAAAAATGAACTCCTTTTCATCACCATATCCCCATTCCAATCCAGTAAACGTGTTGGTTGTAAAGTGCACAAAAGCATTGGTCTCCATTTCATGCCATTGCATCTGCTCTTCAGTAGGCAAAGGGAAAACAGGAGCTGGTGCATCAGCCTTCCCTAACTGAGCATTTACCGCTTTAGAAAAAATTAGAAAAAATAAAATTAGTTTTATGGTTTTTGGATACATATTGTTGATGACTACCTAAATAAAAAATATGGTGGTTCTGATTGGCAGATCAATTATCATCCCCTTTTAATGAGTTCCATCCCTGTGCTTTTATTGGGTGAACCTTATCTGATTTTGAAATCAAATTACAACCAGCTGATGCTTCAGTTATGTGTCCGATAATGGAAATATCTGGATTATTCCGGATCTTTTCAAAATCCGATTGTTTGATGGTAAATAGCAATTCATAATCCTCGCCTCCATTCAGTGCACAAACCGTTGGGTCAATTCCAAAATCACGGGCTGTGTCGTATGTCATCGGGTCAATAGGAATTTTTGCCTCGTATAAGTTACATCCTTTTTCAGATTGCTTACAAATATGCAAGATCTCGGATGCAAGGCCATCGGAAATATCAATCATTGCTGTTGGTTTAATTTTCATTTGTTTTAAAGCCTCAACAATATCTTTTCTGGCTTCAGGCTTTAGCTGTCTTTCAACTATGTAATCCTTTCCTTCAAGGTCGGGTTGGATGCTGGGGTTTTCAAGAAAAATACTCTTCTCACGTTCCAATAGTTGCAGACCGATATATGCCCCGCCCAAGTCTCCCGAAACACATAAAAGATCCCCCTCGTTTGCCCCATTTCTGTAACAAATTTCCTTTTCATCGGCATAACCAATACTGGTCACACTAATCACAAGGCCCTGTTTTGATGAAGTGGTATCGCCTCCGGCAAGATCAACTCCAAATTTTTCACAGGCTATATTGATACCCTGATACAATTCTTCGACAGCCTCAAGTGGAAATTTGCTCGATAAACCTATAGAAACCGTTACCTGAGTGGCTATCCCATTCATTGCATAAATGTCACTTAAATTAACCTGAATGGCCTTGTAACCTAAATGTTTTAAGGGTGTGTAAGATAAATCGAAATGGATTCCTTCAAGTAATAAATCTGTAGATATCAGTGTTTTTTTACCTTCAAAACTAAGTACTGCTGCATCATCTCCAATAGCTTTTACTGTACTTTTGTTTTTGATATCAAAATTCTTGGTCAAATGGTCAATTAAGCCAAATTCGCCTAATTGCTCTATCTCTGTGCGTCCTTTATTTTCAAACATGATTTGCCTCCAAAAATACAAAGGTGCTAATTTTTTTAGGAAACGCAGTTCTTGAGTCAGGGTAATTTATACATGACTTTTAACATGCTGTATTCCGATATCGGCACCTGAACCAGTATTGGATTCTTCTTTTTATCCAGAAAACCGATTAGTTTTAAAATGTCTGATTCCTTCATCGCCGTACAACCAGCTGTTGGCTTGGTACGTCCACCCCAGATATGCATAAAAATACATGAACCCATATTAGGGATAGCGGGCTTCACATTATAATCCACAAAAATTCCAAACTTATACACATCACTTTTCATGCGACTATGTTCTGTGAATTTTATACTTTTTTCTTCCAGAATACGTGATGCAATCAGCTCAAAGTCCTTGTTGAATCTTTCCTGGTTATTTTTTATTTCAGACTTTTGATCTTCAATTTTTTCTTTTTGAGCTTGTAAATAAGCGCGTGAACTTTCCAGTGATCGCATAGTATCAGATAGCTTTTCACGTTCTAAATTCAACGCTTTTTTTAAATAATCTTGTTCTGATTTCAGATTTTCAGCCCGCTCCTGAGCCTTTGCCAGACTGATTATTAATTTTTCATTCTCGGATTTGAGTAGATTCAATTCTTCGGGACCAGGCATGTTGATGTTGGACCTTGAACGTATAAGAAGAAATAAAACAACAATAATTACCGCCGTTGCAGGTAGAATGTAGATTTCCATTTGTTTAATATATCATAGTTAAATGGGAGAACCGGGTTAAATATGAATCAGATCAGCAACTTGCTCGCCTAAAAGGCTACCCATTGCCACACCCATTCCGTTGCACCTCACTGCACAAAAAAGTCCGGGTGATACTTCTTTTAATATAGGTGTCATATCCTTTCCAAAACCCATTATGCCACTCCACCTGTATTCAATTTTTGCATTATTTCCTGGAATTATAGTTTCATACAATAGTTTTTCAAGCTCTTGCTGAATAATCGGGTTAATACCAGGCTCATAGGTTTCTTCACCTTTAAAATCTAGATTGCGGCCACCGCCTAAAAGAATTCTGTTATCGATATTTCTGAAATAGGTATAGCCCCTGTTGTAATGAAAGGTACCTTTAATTTTCAAGTCTTTTATGGGTTCTGTGATTAGAACCTGTCCTCTTCCCGGAATAACATCGAGCTCAGGAATAAGGTTTTTAGCGAAGGCATTTGTTGCAACAATAACAGACCTGGATTTAAACACCCCTTGACTGCTTATTATATTTTTATAATGTGAAGTATCATCAATTTTTTGTACCACACAATTATTAAAAACATTAACTCCCATTCCCTGAACTTTTGAAAGCAAGGCTTTCATCATTTTTCCGGTATCAAGTTGACCCTCGTACTTGTTTTTAATAATTTTAAAAATACCCTTCATCCCAGATTCTGCAATTTTATCAGATGAAACTGCATAAATGTCATGTTTTCTAATGACAGAATTTAAGAAGGCATTAAACCATGGAATCTTTTCAATACAGTGATTCGCGAAGTCGGCCTCAGTGTTTTTGAATACTTCATAGCCCCCATTTTGTTCAAAGCATAGTGCAGAATCTCCAAGGTTGTTTCTGAGTTTTTCAAGACCCCTCCATCGCATATCTATCATACTTAAAACCTCATCCTCTGAACTTGAATTTAGTTCATTTTCAAGCTCAGAAATGCTTCCAAAGCACGCAAAACCGGCATTTTTTGTGCTTGCTCCTGCGGGTAGAAATCCTGATTCAATAATGCCAATTTTTAATGAAGGCTGCCTTAATTTTAAATAAAGTGAGGCACTTAATCCAACAATACCGCTGCCGATGATGATTACATCAAAGCCGGAAAAGAATGATTTCTGTTCCCAATATGAAAAAAGCTTCGACATATAATCTAAAGGTAAATTAATTGTGTTTATTTTTATTGGGAATGGTTATTGAATATGTTTAAACAAAATAAAAACTATGGGATTAATTTTAATGATTGTCATTGCGGTAGTTAGTTTTGCTGTCCAGTGGCGTTTTAAAAGTAAATTTAAGAAATACTCAGAAATGCCTTTAGGTTCAGCGATGAGCGGTAAGGACATAGCTGATAAAATGTTGAAAGATAATGGAATATATGATGTTCAGATTATTTCTGCTGAGGGTCAGTTATCAGACCATTATAATCCGGCTGACCGGACTGTAAACCTTAGTCCGGAGGTATATCATGGACGCAGTGTTGCCGCGGCAGCTGTTGCTGCTCACGAATGTGGTCATGCTGTGCAGCATGCAAAAGCTTACAGCTGGTTAAAATTCAGGTCTTCTGTTGTGCCGGCAGTAAATGTTGCATCAAAGATTACTCAGTGGGCATTGATGATTGGGGTGATGCTTCTTGTTTTTTCCGGAGACATTACTGTCCTTTCAATTGGTGTAGTGGCACTTGCTGTTGTAACCTTGTTTGCATTCATTACACTTCCGGTTGAATTTGATGCAAGTAACAGGGCTTTAGTCTGGTTGCAAAGTAATCGTGGTATTATGCAAACCAATATGGAGAATGATCAGGCAAAAGATGCACTTTGGTGGGCTGCCATGACTTATGTGGCTGCTGCCCTTGGCTCATTAGCAACTTTGGTTTATTACGCCAGCATGTTGATGGGAAGAAGGGAGTAATAGCTTAAATAAAAAATAAAAGCCCCTTTATAAAACTATAAAGGGGCTTTTTCTTTATCCTAAAATCCGGAATTAATTCATTTTATAAGGAGCTATTAAGTAAAACTCGGGAATATTGACACGGAATTTACGGTCATCAACAATTCTTTTCATTTCGTATGATCCTTTCATGCTACCCATATCGGTTTTTAGATTGCATCCTGATACGTATTCGTGATTGTCACCAGGTTCAATAATTGGTTGTAAACCAACTACTCCTTCGCCTTCTACTTCTCTTTTAGTACCATTTGAATCAAAAATATGCCAATGACGGTTCAGCAGCTGAACACTATTTTCTGTCAAATTTTCAATACTCACCCGGTAGGCAAACATAAAATGATCGTTTGCAGGATTAGAATATTCGGGCTGGTAAATGGTTTCTACCGATATTTTTACTCCGTCAGTAATCTTGGTTACCATAGTTGTTGGTTTTAATTGAAGACAATATAAAAATAAACCCAATAATCAAGCCATTTCTATTTGGAATCGTTCGTTAATTTCATGAAGAACCTCATAAATGTGATCAACGTTTTCAAGAGAAACTAATTTCATACGATATTCCTTAAAGTCAGGAATTCCCTTGAAATAATTTGAATAATGTCTTCTCATTTCAAAAATTCCCACTCTAGGTCCTTTCCATTCAATTGATTTATCGAGATGAGTTTTGCAAACCTCTACTCTTTCGGTAATTGTTGGTTCAGGTAATTGTTCACCGGTGTTAAAAAAGTGTTTTATTTCACGGAAAATCCATGGATAACCAATGGCTGCCCTGCCAATCATTATACCATCTATTTCATATTCCATGCGCCAGTTAGCTGCTTTTTCAATGGAATTTACATCCCCGTTCCCAAAGATTGGAATTTTGATTCTTGGGTTTCTTTTGATCTCCCGTATTAATGTCCAATCGGCTTCACCTTTATACATCTGTGCACGGGTTCGGCCGTGGATCGTTAATGCCTTAATACCAATATCCTGGAGTCGTTCAGCAACTTCATAGATATTTTTGGTATTATCATCCCAGCCAAGACGTGTTTTTACAGTAACTGGAAGATGAGTGGCTTCAACGACCGCTTTGGTCATTTTTACCATTTTGTCAATGTCTTGTAATAGGCTTGCTCCAGCACCACGGCAAGCGACGTTTTTAACAGGGCATCCATAATTGATGTCCATGAGATCCGGCTTTGCCATTGTAGCAATCCGGGTTGCCTCGGCCATGCTGTCTATATCGCTGCCAAAAATTTGTATTCCGATAGGACGTTCGTATTCGAATATATCGAGCTTTGCCCTGCTTTTTGCTGCGTCACGTATCAGACCCTCTGAAGATATAAATTCTGTATACATCATATCCACGCCGTTTTGCTTACAAACGAAACGGAAAGGCGGATCGCTTACATCTTCCATTGGTGCCAGCAGCAGCGGAAAATCCCCTAAATCAATATTTCCAATCTTAACAGACATTACCTATCTTTCAACTTTGTGTTATTAATATAAATTGTAAAATTACAAATAAAATATAAGCATGTTCAAATCTGCGTCAACTGAACGTAATCCTTTTAGTTCAATAATCCTTTTACTCGTGCTCATTTTTGCAGGGGCTGTGCTTTTTACAGGTATTGCCTTTGCAATAGGAATCTCAATTTATGGCGCTGAAAACATGCTTCAGCTTTCTTCTGGGGATCTGCCCAACCTTGACCCTATAAAGCTGATTCAGATTGTTTCATCGATAGGAATGTTTGTTATTCCAGCCCTGATTTATGCGAAACTCCAAAATCAGGACTGGCTAGAATACCTCAAAATTATTCCAGTTCCGGCTTATCTGGTATTGCTTACCATTGTGATTATGTTTTCTGCAAGTCCTGCCCTTGAATATACCATGCACCTGAATAAGGGAATGAAACTCCCTTCTTTTCTTAAAGAAGTAGAGGTTTGGATGCTACAACAGGAGTTGAAAATGGAGCTAATGACAAAAAAGCTTATTGTTATGAATTCTGTTCCTGGCCTCCTTGTGAATTTACTTATGCTGGCTATAATTCCTGCTTTTGGTGAAGAGCTTATCTTCAGAGGTGGATTTCAGCAGATCTTCAGTCGTTGGTTCGGAAATTATCATATTGCCATCTGGTTGACTGCCATCATTTTTAGTTCGATACACTTTCAATTTTACGGATTTTTTCCCCGTATGTTTCTTGGTGCACTATTTGGCTACCTTCTTGTTTGGAGTGGAAGTCTCTGGCTTCCCATTATCGGACATTTTCTTAATAATGCCCTGGCGGTTTTTACTGCATATTGGTATCAGAAGCAAGAAATTTCCATAGATAAAATGTTTGAATCTGAACCTTCCAGTCCGGTATTAATCAGTATCAGTTTGATTATGTTTATTGTATCAATCTGGTATTTTTACAGACATACACAAAAATTAATCGAAAAGAAGAACGATAGTCTGGATGGAAGCGGGATGGGTTAAAATTTATACATCGGCTGATTTTTTTAAATCAGAAATTGTTAAACAGGTCTTAATTGATCATGAAATAGACATAATAATAATTAATAAACAGGGCTTTCCATACCGTATCGGAGAGGTTGAAGTTTATATACACGAAAATGATTTTCAGAAAGCACTTGAAATCATTGTTAAAAATGAGTTATAAATGAAAACAAGAGTAATTACAGCATTTTTCTTTGTAGCGGTAATGCTTGCTTCACTTTTATTGGGTGCTTATACATTTACTGTATTTTTTCTGATGCTTAGTTTATTCAGCACAGAAGAGTTTTATAAACTGGTTCGGACGGATGGCCTGAAACCTCTGAGCTTTTTGGGTTGGGCTCTGGTAATTAGCATTTATGTACCACTCAGTTTATATTTTCTTTATAATGCACCGTCTGTACTGTTCCTTTTTTGTGTTCCATTTTTTTTCTTAATTATCATCGCTGAACTTTACAGGGATCTCAAGAATCCTTTCCATAATATTGCTTACACCATTTTCGGTGTGGTTTTTGCTGCACTTCCTTTTTGTTTTTTCTATGCGCTGGGATTTATGGATGACGCTTATTCCTGGCATTTACCTCTGGCATTTCTAATCATGTTATGGTCTAATGATACTGGAGCCTATTTCTTTGGAATTACTCTGGGCAAGAACAGATTATTTGAAAGGCACTCTCCTAAGAAGAGTTGGGAAGGCTTTGCTGGCGGATTGTTTTGTAGTATGCTTTCAGGGTATATTTTAAGCATTTATTTTACTGAACTGGCATTGTTTCACTGGCTCATTGTTTCGGTAATTATTGTCAGTTCGGGCACATTGGGCGATCTTTCAGAGTCAATGCTTAAAAGAAGTCTTTCAACTAAGGATTCAGGATCA
>CAMBFY010000088.1 GCA_945865415.1 Sphingobacterium thalpophilum | reverse complement strand
GGGAAAATGGCTTTTACATCCAAATCAAGACTGTTGAGATATTCAAGCATTTGCACCTGAATAAACTGCAACTGTTCAATAAGGATTTCAGGGCTTACCCTTTTATAAGCTTGCACCCATTCTGCATTGAGCTCATTAATATGGTTTATAAGACCCTGTTCTGATTGAATTTCGGGAAATTCAGTCTGATAGGCATCCCTGCCAATCGCTAAACGTCTTATTGCACTGTCCAGTAAATGAGCAGCGATATCCTTTACTTTCCATTGCTTACACAGGGTATCATTATTCCACTGCTTACGATCAAGTCCGGCAAGAACCTCAATAAGCGAGGAGTTGAGTGCCGGAAAAAGATGCAAAACATCAATCATTACATAATCTTTTTAAGCCATTTTAATAGACTTTTTTTCTCTGAATACGGCGGATATGCAATTTTACTAAAATCCATTTTTGACTGAAACATCACTGCCCGCTCGTGTGAAAAAGCTTTGAATCCGAAGAATCCATGACAACTTCCTGCACCACTATTTCCAATTCCTCCAAAAGGTAAATTTGGGTTTGAAATATGGATGACCACGTCGTTCACACATGTACCCCCAGCCGAAGTTTGCCTGATGGTATCCCTGATCACTTCTCCTGAACCCGAAAAAACATATAATGCAAGCGGTTTTGGTCTCTGGTTAATGAACTCGATTGCTTTCTCAATAGATTCATAGCCAATCACTGGTAGAAGCGGACCAAATATTTCCTCCTGCATAATGGCTGAAGAGTCCGAAACATTGCTTAACAAAACAGGGGCAAGGGTTTGGTCTTCAACACTGTCTGTTCCCCCCTTTACAACTATTGCGCCGTCTTTCACTGCTTTATCCCGTAGTGCTTCTAATCGCTGATAGTGCCCTGAATTAATGATTTTACCATAACTGCTCTTATCCAACACATTATCATTGTAAAATAATTGCTCAATCTTTAATTTGGCATGACTCAGAAATTCCTGCTCCTTGCTGGAATGAATCAAAACATAATCAGGGGCAATACAGGTCTGTCCGGAATTGATAAACTTGCCCCAAACAATTTTTTCTGCAGATTTTTGAATATCAGCGTCTTCAGTGATAATTACAGGCGATTTGCCTCCAAGTTCAAGCGTTACAGAACTCAGATGCCGGGCCGCGGCAGCCATAATTACCTTGCCAATCTTCGGACTTCCGGTGAAAAAAATATGATCAAAAGGCAATTCCAATAAGGCTTCAGATACTTCAACACCACCTTCAAAACAAATAACTTCCTTTGAATCAAAATTATCATTGATCAATTTTAACAACAAAGATGTAGTAGCGGGACTTAATTCAGAAGGCTTAAGCATAGCGCAGTTACCCGCTGCAATTGCCGAAACAAGTGGCGCGATCAGTAATTGAAAAGGGTAATTCCATGGAGAAATAATCAAAGAGACTCCCTTTGGCTCATAAAATATTCTGTTCTTTGTGAAAAAGCTACTCAAGCCGGCAGCGACGCTGCGGGGTTTTAACCAATTGGAGAGATTTTTTATCGCAAAATCTATTTCCGCATACACAAAATATACTTCAGTTAAGGCCGCCTCAAATTCAGATTTTCGAAGATCCTTATGAAGTGCCTCAAAA
The DNA here is from genome assembly GCA_945865415.1 of Sphingobacterium thalpophilum. Taxonomy (GTDB): domain Bacteria; phylum Bacteroidota; class Bacteroidia; order Sphingobacteriales; family Sphingobacteriaceae; genus Daejeonella; species Daejeonella thalpophilum_A. Next base: position 8,338 of record CAMBFY010000088.1, on the reverse strand, counting down.
ATCAATTGTTCATTTTGCTGAATCAGAAACTTGAGTTTCTTCAACTTTTCCTTTCGTTCATGAGCAACTGTACTGCGTAGACTGATGCTGTGAAACTTTTGCAGTTCAAAAATTTCGGTGATGCCTTTTTGCATGTAGAATTTGTCTTGTACTATTTGCTGGTTTTTCTAAAAATTTAATGAGGGATGCTTTTGATGAAAATCTGTTGCCTTTTGATAAGCCTGAGCAACCTTTAATAATTTACCTTCGCCAAAAAGCTGTCCGGTAAAGGTAATGCTAACCGGCAGGCCATTTCTAAAACCGTTTGGTAAAACCACACAAGGATGACCACTTAAATTACTTGCGCGTAAATTCATTCCAAATGCCGGCGCAACAAACAGATCCACATCTTTCATCTTCTCGTTCAACTGCTCAATAAGCAATGCCCTTGCCCGGTTTGCCTGAATATACTCTACAGCAGGAATAAAGTTTGCTGAACGAAATCCGCTTGGCCAGGCATTTTTATTCTGTCTGACAAGCAGGTCATCCCGGTTTGAAAGAGTAAGTTCCTGAAATGCAGCACCCGATTCGGCTGATAAAACAATGAGCATATCATTATAAGGCAATGCAGGAAGCTCAAAAGGAACCAATTCTGCACCCAGTTCCTTCAACTTAACCAAGGTTATACTGTCATTCGAAGAATTTGGATACTTAAGCTTAAACTCAGAACTAATATAACCGATTCGTGTTCCTTTCAGACTTGTCCCAACTGGAGAAGAATAATTGAATGGCGCTTCAATTGCACTGAGATCCTTTCCATCTTCACCCTGAATGGCATTAAACACGATTGCACAATCTTCAACACTCCTGGTAATCGGACCTAATTTATCCATACTCCAGCTCAATGCCATAGCTCCATACTTACTGATACGACCAAAACTTGGACGGAGACCAGTCGTACCACATTCTGTAGATGGCGAAACGATTGAACCCAGCGTTTCTGAACCAATTGCAAATGGCATACAACCTGCTGCAACTGCAGAGGCAGAACCTGCAGAAGAACCGCTCGACCCACGCTTTATATCCCATGGGTTTTTTGTCGTTCCACCAAACCAAACATCCCCCATCGCCAATTCACCTAGGGTTAATTTAGCGATTAATACTGCTCCCGCATTCTCAAGACGTGTGATAACTGTTGCATCCACATCAATTACCTGATCCTTATATGCAACTGATCCCCAGGTAGTTTTGTAATCTTTGGTTGCCAAAAGATCCTTAGCACCAAATGGTATTCCATGCAATAATCCTTTGTATTTTCCAGCCGCAATCTCTGCATCAGCCTTTTTGGCCTGCTTCATGGCCCGCTCCTCGGTTATACTAACCGCATAGAGTAAAGACGGATTATACTTTTTTACCCTTTCGATGAAAAATCGGGTCAGTTCTACCGAACTGATCTGTTTACTTTGTATCAATGCGGCTAATTGAGTAATGGTAAAAAAAGCTATTTTCTCCCTGTCAGCGGGAAGTTTTATTTGCTCCTGGGCAGATACTTTAAAATAGTTTGACTGATCTGGAAAATGATAGCCAACTGGCACAGGATTAAAATTTAAGACTGGAGCAGTTGCATTAGAGATATTTAGCTTTCTAAGTGCTACATAGCCTTTCCGTCTTCTTTCCAAATCCTGAAGCATAGTATCCGCCTCCGAATCAGTGAATTCTAATCCGATAATTTTTTGTGCCTGCTTAACAAGGATTGCTGTAATTTTCTCTTCCTCAAGTTTTTGGGTAATAAAACCTCCCAGCGTAAAACTTAGGATGCAGAGAATGATAATAATACTATTTCGACGTAAATGAAGTTTCATATTTGTTGTTGTTTTGAATCCGACTAAAATTAATGAAAGAAACAGTAAATTAAGCCCTTTGATAATTAATATTATGATCAAACATACTTCTCTATTCCTAATTCTTATTATTTCGAGTCTGACTTTGAAGGCACAAACCATCAAAACCGGAGTTTTGGTAGTTGGAAATACGCCGGCAGGAGTCTCTGCCGCTATTCAATCTGCACGCTCCGGTGCCAATACCACTTATCTGACTCAATCTTTATCGGTAAATCCCACTTTTGCAGAAGAGGATCTTCCATATGTAAGAAACATTAGAAATCATTATTTCCTTAAAGAACGTAGAAAAAGTAAAGCAACAGATTCAATCATTGCTTTAAAAATTAACCTGGATAAAGCGACTGACCTGATAAAAAGTATAGCAGATACAGTTAAAAATTTGGCGCTTAAACATAATAATGTTGTAGATGAGATTAAAAAAGATGGTAAAGGCTGGGAAGTCAGACTTAAAGGTGGTCAGAAGATCAAGACTGATGTAATAATAGATGCAACTGATAACTTCTTTTTAGCGTCTTTACTTAGAATAGATCTAAAAAAAGCAATGACCTTACCTGTTAAACTTGAAAATCCATTTGATAGTAAGCTGAGCAGGAGCACTGTTGCAACAGGATATTTGGAACTGGCAAATAAGGAACGCTCAATTGCTCCAATTGCACCAGGTGCACTAATGCCGGCAGGATTTGAAAATTTTATTGTTGTACCGAAACAAATCGGCCAAGTAAAACCCATTAGAATGGAGATGGGACAAGCTGCCGGAACGGTCGCAGCCTATTGTTCATTCTTTAAAACTACCACCAAAACTATCAATGTCAGAATAATTCAAGGCGAACTAATGGCATTTAATGCTACGCTTATTCCTTATTGTGATATTGAACTTAAAGACCCCAATTTTAAGGCCTTTCAGCAATTAGGGCTCAGCGGACTTATGAAATTGAATACTGTGAAGGAAGGAAATATCAATAAAATAAAATTTGATACAACCACAACTATTACTGCCGGAGAAATCAAATCGCCAATGAAGGAATTTTATACCAGAAGCCAAATCTGGTTTGCTGATAATAAGGCAGATACCTTGACTATAGGAGATGCGATCAGCTTGTTTATGTTTACAGCAACACGTGGTGAAGAACTGAAAAAAGAGATAGAAGAAGGCTGGAAAGTAAGTTTCAAGTTCAGCAACAAATTTGATATGAAGAGGAACATCACAAGAAAGGAATTCGGGATTCTTGCTGACCGCTATCTTCAACCATTCAATGTAAGGGTAGACCCGGCAGGAAATTTATTACGTTAATTTTTTAAATTTTACTTGTTGATGAAAAAACTTAGATCAATACTGACACTCTTTGGCTTAGTATTGTTTAGCAATTCCATTTTTGCGCAGGGACTAAACAATGAAGTAGTCAAAGCCAACATAATTGTTGACTGGGAAAGGGCTAAACTCTACACAAGAGAGTACCTGGATGCAATGCCTGAAGATGGTATTAATTTTAAACCAATTCCCGATCTACGCAGTTTTGCAGAGCAAATGCTGCATATGTCGCAGGGAACCATTGGACTGGTTTCCAGTGCTACCGGGACAAATCTAATTTACCAGGGTAAAGTCCTTGAAAAAGCTGATGAATTCAAGAATAAAGCGGCACTGACCAAAATAGTAATGGAATGTTATGATTATGCTATTCAGTCCATACGCAATATGGATGCTACAAAAATGGATAGCCTGATCAAACGCGGGAAATATGAAACCGACCAGTTTGGCTGGCTGAATAAAGCCTTTGAGCATCAAACCCATCACCGCGCTCAGACTACAATTTATCTTCGGTTAAAGGGGATCAAACCTCCAAATGAAAAACTATTTTAGTCGGATTTGCTCTTTTTGGGATGATTAATAATTTTAAGGGGACTTTTTTCCTCATCCTGCAGCCTGGGCAATGCCTGCAAAATCAGATCTCTATCTGAGAGAAGTCCGGTGTTCAAAATATCTACTGAAGCAATTGCGAATGGAAAAATTAAGCCCATTTTATGGTTTTCAAATCCTAACCCACTGCGAAGTGGCTGGGCATGAGGTCAGGCCTATTTAAGAGATGGCATTACCGCATTAGAAGCGCAGGTTGGAAAAGGTAAATTCTATGCTTTTGGCCCCGAAATTACATTCAGGGCTCAAACCCATGGAACATTTAAATTGCTTTTCAATCAGCTTTATGGTTGTTCAAAATAGTAATTCGGGCGAAATTCTTGTTAGAGCCCCGATTTAAATTATTTATGTATTTTCAACAACTAAAACTAACCTAATTCTTTCATGAATAATATTTACAAAGCCTCAGTTTTGCTGACGGGGATTTTTTTCCTTTTTGGAGAACTATATGCCCAGGATTACAGCAATAACTCCAAAGTTTCTGAGCGGATAAACTCCCTTATTAAGACCTATCCATCGCTGGTAAAAGCTAAATCACTTGTTAAAACAATTGGCGCAAAGGACATATGGATGCTTAGCATTGGTAGTGGTAAGATCGAACAAAAACCTGCCATAGCAATTGTTGGGGGTGTTGAAGGTTCACACCTATTAGGTACCGAACTGGCCTTAGGGTTTGCAGAAAAAATACTCAAAGGTTCCTCCCAGGACAGCATAAGGAATATTCTTGAGAAAAATACCTTTTATGTGTTTCCGAACATGAGTCCGGATGCGACCGAACAATATTTCGCCCAGATTCGGTATGCGAGAAGTGGAAACGCAAAAGCTACAGATGACGACCGCGATGGTAAAATTAATGAAGATGGGTTTGATGATCTAAATAAAGATGGTAAAATAAGCTGGATCAGGATAGAAGACCCAACAGGTAAATATCGTATCAATCCTGAAGAACCCCGCTCTATGATTCTTGCCGACCCGGCCAAGGGCGAAAGTGGCAAATACCTGCTGTATTCTGAAGGCTTAGATAACGATAAGGATGGAAGTTATAATGAAGATGCTGAAGGTGGAGTTCATTTCAATAAAAACATGAGCTATGACTATCCGAATTTTGTAACGGGATCAGGAGAGCATATGGTCTCAGAAATTGAAAACCGTACCTTACTCGATAACCTGTTTGAGATGTTCAACATTCATTCAGTTATAACATTCGGACCCTATAACAACCTCTCTGTGCCCGCTGCTTTTAATCAACAGGCTGTTTCTAAACGTATTATTACCGGCTATTTTGAAGCCGATGCAAAGGCAAATACACTGGTTTCTGAACTTTATAACAAAACCCTCGGTCTCAAAGATGCTCCGAAAAATGAATCAGAAGGCGGGGATTTTGCTCAATGGGCTTATTTCCATTATGGACGCAATAGTTTTAGTACTCCGGGCTGGTGGGTGCCAAAAGCAAAAGCTGATACGGCAAAAAAAGTTAAAGAACTGAAAATTGAAGATCCGACGGCCAATTACCTCCGCTGGGCAGACAGCCAGGGATTGTCAAACAATTTTACAGAATGGAAAAAAATTGAGCATCCTGATTTTCCGGGACAAGTAGTTGAACTTGGTGGAGTTGATCCATTTGTATTAAAAAATCCGCCATTTAAACTGGTTTCGGATCTGGTTAAGAAGCACAGCGACTTTATCATTGCGCTGAGCAAGCTTACTCCTTCAACAGATATCGTAAACATAAAAAAAGAGAAACTGGGTAATGACCTGAATAGAGTCACCCTCAGCATTATTAATAGAGGAAATTTAGCAAGCCAGACAAAAGTAGGCGAACGAAGTTATTGGGTAAAGAAACTTTCGGTCAAACTAATACCGGATTTGAATCAGACCATCATCAGTGGCCGAAAAAATCAAACAATTGATGCAATTCAGGGTCAGGGAAACCAAAGTATTTCCTGGCTGATCAAAGGTTCAGGTAAGCTGACAATCAATGCAGGAAGTCCGATGAGCGGTACAAAAACTGTAGAAATACCCTTGTGATCCCCTGGTTTTTTTTAAAATTAAATAGAAAAAGATGAAAGCTTTCCTGAATAAAATATTCTTTACCTTTTTACTGCTTGTAATTGTAATTACATCGCAGGCACAGCAGCCCGAGCAATTCCTAAAAGCCTCTGGAAGTCCGGCAAACCCTAAAGTACCCGTAAGCTGGAACCGATATAATGACTATGCAGCGATTACTGAGATCTGTAAAAAGCTCGCAAAAGCTTATCCTGACCTGGTAAAACTTGAATCGATGGGGAAATCGTATCTTGGAAAAGATTTATGGGTGATGACCATTTCTGATCTCAAGAAGGGTGATCCGGGGAAAAAACCTGCGATGTATATTGACGGGAACATTCACTCAAATGAAATACAGGGAAGTGAATTCGCACTCTACACGGCATGGTATCTCGCTGAATCTTTTGCAGATACCAAACATATCCAGAACTTATTAGAGGATAAAACCTTTTACATCGCACCAACCATCAATCCTGATGCAAGAGACAATTTTATTCACAAGGCAAATAATGCTAATTCCCCGCGTTCAGGCATGATTCCGGTAGACAATGACCGCGATGGAGAAATAAATGAGGATGGCTTTGATGACCTTGATGGAGACGGTCATATTGTTTTCATGCGCAGGAAAAATCCAAATGGCCGTTTAAAGCCTGATCCTGAAGATCCAAGACGAATGATTAGTGTAGGTGTTGATCAGCAGGGCGAATATGAACTACTGGGTTATGAAGGTATTGATAATGATGGCGATGGGGATGTAAATGAAGATGGAGAAGGATTTTATGATCCAAACCGGGACTGGGCATGGAACTGGCAGCCAAATTACATACAAAGCGGCGCTTATAAATATCCATTTTCATTGCCTGAAAATCGCTCAATTTCTGAATTTGTAATGAAGCATCCCAATATTGCAGCAGGTCAGTCCTATCATAATAATGGGGGTATGATCCTTCGTGGACCTGGCGCACTAGAGGATTTAAACACTTACAATGCTCAGGATGTTCAGGTTTATGATGCCCTTGGTAAAAAAGGCGAGGAACTGATTCCGGGATATAAATACCTCGTTGTATACAAAGATCTTTACTCTGTTTTTGGCGGCGAACTAGACTGGTTTTATGGAGGTAGGGGTATTTATACTTTCTCCAATGAGCTTTGGACACAGTTTCTGTTATATAACAAACCTGCCGACAGAAACTCCCAATCTGAACAATACTCTTTCGACCGGAATCTGCTTTTTAATGATGCCTTTGTTAACTGGAAAGCATTCAAACACCCTCAATACGGTGATGTAGAGATTGGTGGATTTAAGAAATCATTTGGTCGCCTGCATCCCGGTTTTTTGCTTGAAAGCGATGCACACCGTAATATGGCTTTTACTTTATATCATGCTTATCATACCCCAAAACTTTCAGTTGAAGAAATTTCAGAAAAAGATCTGGGTGCCGGTTTAAAGGAAGTAACTGCTGTTATTGCAAATAAGCGTCTGATGCCAACACATTCAAGCCAGGATCTGAAATACAAAATTGAAGTTCCGGATTTGGTCAGTCTGAAGGGTGCAAAAGTAATAGCCGGTATGATCGTGAGCAATCGTGATTTGAACATTACCATGGAGCAAAAGTATGATCCTGAAAACATTAAAGTACTCAATATTCCGGGAAATGGGACTGTTACAGTCAGATGGATCATCCAGAACGGGGAGAAATACCAGGTGAACGTCGACAGCAAAAAAGGTGGAATTGCAAGTCGAACAAAATAAGCATGAAAATAATTTTCATCACAGCAAGTCTGCTTCTGTTTAGCGAGTTTTTATTCGGCCAAGGAGACAAGGAATTTTTTGATGCAATTCGCTCTCTGGAAGGTAAAACCTATTATGGTAAGGCGATATACATGCCAGATACTACAAAAGCAAATGATTTTTGGGGCAAAAAATTGAGCTTCAAAGTCATTGGAAGCAGTAAATCTAAGTTGGAGCTCCCTTTTAATGTTGGAGAAAACCAAACCCGTACCTGGGTACTTACAAAAACGAAGCGGGGAATCCGCTTGAAGCATGATCATCGGCATACAGATGGCAGCCCTGATAGCATCAGCAACTATGGAGGGGATTCTGACCAAAAAATTAGCAACGGATTAATACAATACTTTCCTGCAGATGGGTTTACCTCAAATTTAATTCCGGCAGCCAAAACAAACCGCTGGATTATGGAGTTTAGTAATGATAAAAAGAAGTTTTATTACATTCTTGAACGTAACAAAGAGCTTCGCTTTAAAGCAGAATTCAATTTAGAGGTAAATAGTAAATAATTTATTTGAAGAAAATATGATGAAAAGAATCCTTTTTTGCCTTTTTCTGATTACACCATTAGCATTGTTTGCTCAGAACCTTGGAAACCTCAGCGTTGAAAAAATTATGCGGGATCCGAAATGGATGGGTGTATCTCCTTCTAACATCCAGTGGGATGAAAACAGCAAAAACATCTATTTTAACTGGAATCCTGAAAAGCTG
>CAMBFY010000087.1 GCA_945865415.1 Sphingobacterium thalpophilum | reverse complement strand
TTAACCTGCTTCTTGCCTAACTGATGATCTCCTTCTAACTGAGAATTGATCAGGCTCTTAGTGGTTAAATCTGAATTAAATAGCCGAACATCCTGGATATTATCGGTTGTAAAACCCGTCCGATTTGTATAGTTATCTTCAAAAGTACGGTTGTAAATATTCTTAAAGGCAATCTTATTTCCACCATTGATGTATGCAAAATTGGCCAAGGCACCCAGATTGCTACTGTACTTTGAAATGTTTTCTGAATACTCATAAAACGGATCACCAGAGAATTCGTAATCTTTACGCTCAGCAATTGCCATGTTTTGGGCATTTCTATAAGAGAGTGAAATTACATTACCAAAAGAAGCACCACTTTTGAGCTCTTTTCTATTTCCCAAGGTTAACTGGTGATTTTGAGTGGGGATAGCCATTTGAGTTACTTCAGGATAAGAATTCTTTACCTCTTTGGAAAATCTTGCCTTTTCTGCATTGGAAAGAGGGTTATAAGACTGAAATGATCCCGGAAAACCGGACGGAAGATTACGACTTCCGTCATCAAAACCAAGAAAATCATACTTATTTCTTGCGTTGGACGTAAAGTCCTTGAAAGTTGCCTGATTATTGTATCCAAAACTAACTGAGGCATTCAGAAAATTCTCTTCCGGAACATCACGGGTGATTACCTGGATTACTCCTCCTGCAAAATCACCCGGAAGATCTGCGGAAGCAGTCTTATTTACTACAATCCTGTCAATTAAATTGGACGGTATGATGTCAAATGAAAATGCCTTTCTATCTGGTTCTGATGAAGGTAAAACCGCATTATTCAAAATAGATGAATTATACCTGTCTGCAAGTCCTCTAATAATCACGAATTTATTCTCTTGTATACTTGCACCACTAACACGCTTTAAAACCTCAGAAGTACTACGATCGGGCGTTCTTCTGATCAATTCAGACGTAATACCACTTGAGATACTGATGCTATTCTTTTGCTGAGCATACAATGCACTGATACTTTCTTGTCTGACTGTTGCAGTAATAACTACTTCTTGAAGTGCCACGGAATTTGCTTCTTCCATGATTACATCAAGAGTTGTGATTTTACCAGCTGTTACTTCGATTTCAGTAATGTTTTTGCTCTGATATCCAATGTAAGAGAAGCTTAAACTGTATTTTCCGGGATTTAGATTGCCCAAGGTATATCTTCCTTCAACATCAGTTGATGCTCCAAGGGTTGCGCCGGTTATTTTAACGGTTAAGCCAATTAAAGTTTCACCGGATTTTGAATCAGTTACTTTACCTGAGATTTTACCTGTCTGCTGGCTAAAACTAGCCACAGTAGTTAAAATTAATAGTAGACTGATGCTTAAGATTCTAACAATAATGTTGTTTTTCACTTTGTTGCGTTTTAGTTTCCGTAAAATTATTGCCGCAGTGTTAACTCATGATTGAATTAATATTAAGCCTGATTTACTAATAGATCAATTTGACGTTACAAAGGTTAATTCTATGTTAACTTATAGCAAGCCATATCACACTATTTTGCATTTCTGATGATTTAAACCAGATAAGTTTTAAAACATGAACTATCAATCGAAACATTACGATAGATCGTTAAAGTTCAAGAATTGAAAACCATGAAATCATAAGAAATAAAAAAAATGAGTACAGCCCAACCTTTAACATTCGAAGTCAAAAACGGAAACTTCGTACCAGAGTAATCTAGGTAACAGATTAGGAGTAGTATGCAAAAACTTCATTGATTGCTTAGTTGAAGTTAGAAATGAGAAAGCAGCAAATTTTAATGATGGGATACCAATGATTTTGATCACAGGGTAAAGCCTCAAAAATTGTTAAACCTCATTGCACTTTTAAAAAAAGTACAGGTCATGGAGGATTTTAAGGATGAGGTTGAATTTCAGAGCGAGGCAATTGGAAAATATGAATTTGTTCTAAGGGTGAAAAACTTGTGCTTTTATCAAAGCAAGGCAACTGTTTGGTACAGGATAAATGCGGCATACGTGCAGAACAATCAGAAATAAAGACCAAGAGTGTATCAACTTGTAGACCGGGGTGATATTGCTGACTTACTGAAGGATAAGACCCTCATTTTCACAAGAATTATCAGTAAGGAATGCCTACTTTCTTAAAAACAAAGTGAAGCAGCCAAATTGGACCGATGAGTAAAAATTTTACATCATCCAAAAATGAGGGTTTCTTACCTTCGATTTTATGTCCGATGAATTGTCCGATCCAGGCGAGTACAAATATCGCCAGACAAACCTGCCAAACCTGAGGCCAGCCCGAACTTTTTTCCAGCTTCTCAAGGCTTACAATGCCTACAGAAAAGATCATGATGATGAGCAACATGGCATAAGATAATACCGGAGATAGCCGGTAATAAAAATAGATCGAAAAACCGATTAAAAAAGAAGCAAAGTTCAGATAACCATTATATCTGCCAAGAAATTCGAGGTGTGGAAATGGAATCGCCCAAATTAAACCAAAAAGACTAAACACGATTAGAGGCACACAAATCCAATGAATAATTTCATTGGTATGATTCTGATGGCTCTCGGAATACTTATCAAAGTAGACATCTACCTTACGGGGCTGAGTTTTCTTTTGCATATTTTGAAGGAGTTATAGGTTATAAGTTGTAAGTAATAAGTTTGAGGATTATAGATAAAACATGCCCCATTTTATATGTTTTAAAGTTTTTCATATAATATTACTAATTACTAATTAAAACTTAATACTTACAACTTAATACTACTTGGCATATGCCACAGACCTTGTTTCACGGATAACCGTTACCTTGATCTGACCAGGGTAAGTCATTTCAGTTTGTATTCTATTTGAGATATCGGCCGCCAAAATTTCTGCAGCTGCATCACTGATGCGTTCACTTTCTACCACAACCCGAAGTTCTCTTCCCGCCTGGATAGCAAATGTCTTTTCAACACCCGGATATGATAATGCAAGCGACTCAAGTTCTTTCAGACGTCTGATATAACTTTCTACTACTTCCCTTCTGGCTCCAGGCCTTGCACCTGAAATCGCATCGCAGGCCTGAATGATTGGTGAGATCATCGAAGTCATTTCAACTTCATCGTGATGGGCACCTATCGCATTACAAACATCAGGATGCTCCTTATATTTCTCGGCCAACTGCATTCCTAAAATTGCGTGTGGCAATTCAGGATTATCATCAGGAACCTTACCTATATCATGTAGAAGTCCGGCACGCTTCGCCATTTTCACATTCAACCCAAGCTCTGCAGCCATTGTAGCACAGAAATTTGCAACCTCTCTGGAGTGCTGCAACAAGTTCTGTCCGTATGATGAACGGTAACGCATTCTGCCGACCATTCTGATCAGTTCGGGGTGAAGGCCATGTATGCCAAGATCAATTACTGTACGCTCTCCTATTTCAACAATCTCATCTTCAATCTGTTTCTTTGTTTTGGCAACAACTTCTTCAATCCGGGCAGGATGGATACGTCCATCAGTAACCAGACGATGCAAGGCAAGACGGGCAATTTCACGTCTTACAGGATCAAATCCGGAAAGAATAATTGCCTCAGGAGTGTCATCAACAATTATTTCAATACCTGTAGCAGCTTCAAGCGCACGAATATTTCGGCCTTCCCGTCCGATAACGCGGCCCTTAATTTCATCATTTTCGATGTTGAAGATAGATACTGTATTCTCAATTGCACTTTCAGTAGCTGTACGCTGAATGGTTTGGATAACCACCTTTTTAGCTTCTTTGTTTGCGGTAAGTTTAGCCTCATCAACTATATCTTTGATTTGTATCATTGCTTGAGTACGAGCCTCTTCACGAAGTGAATCTATGAGCTGGTTTTTGGCATCTTGTGCAGATAATCCTGCAATGGCTTCCATTTGTTGAATGTGTTGATTTTTCAATACATCAACATCCTCCTGTTTCTTTTTAGCGATTTCAGTCTGCTTTACCAGGTTAGCCTTTACTGATGCTAACTCATCCTCCTTCTTGGTCAGATTATCCAGCTTCTGATTAATAGATTGCTCCTTTTGTTTGATCGTATTCTCACGCTGATTAATCGTATTGTTCTTGCTGTTTATCTCCTGTTCATGCTCAGCTTTCATTTGAAGAAATTTCTCTCGGGCTTCAAGAAGTTTATCCTTTTTCAGGATTTCAGCATTTGTTTCAGCATCTTTTAGAATTTTTTTTGCTTTATTTTGAGCTCCTACTTCCTGATTCTTGAATAATTTCCGGAGTAGAAATCGTCCAATCATGATTCCAGCAACCAAGCCAAGTAAAACGTAAAGTACTATTTGTATGATGTCCATAATTTCTAATTAAATAAAAAAACGCAACTAAATCTAAAGCATCATGTATTGTACAAGCTTCCTTCAATAGGTTTAGAGTTTGGGGCATAATCAGATGAACTCAAATGATTTACCTTTTAACTTTTCTGCTACTGATTTGTTAAGCTTAACATAGTGAAACTTAAAAATTTAACTGCGGTCAAATATTTAATGCTCTCTGCTAAAAAGAAAGATATTACTTAGAAAAAAAATCTGTAAGCAACTGATCAAGCTGATGAACTTTTTCTGTTACATCCGTGTCTTCCTGCATTAATTTCCACTCCGCTTTTAGCGCTGTGGTGGCATAGTGCAAAACACACATAGACAACAAATCCTGTTTATCACGGACCGCATAATTATCCTGGTATTCCTTTATACGGTCATTTATTACTTTGGCTGCCCTTCTTATTATTTCCTCTTCTTCAATATTTACCTTTAAAGGGTAAACTCTATCAGCAATATTTATTTTTATGGAGATTTCTCCCATTTGAGCGTGGTTCACTAAGTATTACTTTTTCAGCAATACAATACACTTATCTATTTCGCGTACAAAATCGGTAATTTTTTGCTTTATGTCAAGACTTTTTTCACTCAAGCCTAATTCTGTTGGCTGAATCCCCTCTAAAGAACGCGCAAGAGTCATTACGCGAAGCTTTTCTTCCAGTTCAGTTTTTTTTATTTCGCGGTTCTCGACCGAAAGTTTCAAAGAATCATTCTCCAGTTTTAATAAATCATTCTCTTCCTGTAGAGCGGAACAAAGGTCGATTAACCTGCTCGTCTTATCAATTACACTGGAAAGCTGATCTGTAACTGTCATATGAGTTGTAAGTTGTAAGTTCTAAGTTAAAACCACTAACCTTTGAAATTACGAACCAAAACTGAATAAAAGCAAAAAAAATAGAATATGTTAAAACCCAAAGACTTAATTACGTCTAAACCTACAAATTGTAAGCGACAACTTACTTTCTAATCTCCGCTCCAGCCTGCTTCTCGAAATTAAGAATTAATTTTTGCATGATCGCGTCAATTTGTTTGTCTGTCAAGGTTTTTTCTTCATCCTGTAAAAGGAAGCTAAGTGCGTATGATTTTTTACCTTCAGGTAGCTTATCACCAACATAAACATCAAAAACATTCACTTCTTTCAAAAGGCTCTTTTCAGTCTTAAAAGCAATTTGATTTAACTGTTCAAAGCTAATTTCTTTGCTAAGCAACATAGAGAGATCCCTTCTGACTGATGGAAATTTAGAAACCTCTGTATAAGTTATCTTGTTATTCCTAACCGAACGCATAATCTGATCCCAGTCAAAATCAGCATAAAATACATCTGAACCAATATCCAGCTTCTTTAAAGATTTCTTTGAAACTGCACCAAATTCGACAAGGATTTTATCGCTTTTACGATATGAAATTCCTAATGAAAATTCAGGATTCGAATTTTCCATGCTGCTTAATCCCTTTAAGTTTAACTTGTTTATGATCAGATCAACCGCAGATTTCAAATTATAAAAATCAGTATTTTCAGATTTTGTATTCCATCCTTCAGTATGCTTGGAACCACAGAGAAAGATAGAGAGACGTAAATTCTCTTTGTAAATTTCCTGATCAAGATTGTACACCTTACCGAATTCATAAAACTTAAGGTCCGAATTTCTACGGTTCTGGTTATAGACTATTGCTTCAAGCCCTGAGAATAAAAGGCTCTGACGCATCACATCGAGATCAGTGCTAAGGGGATTTAAAATTCTGACCGCCCTTTCCGGTTCAGCAGAATAGCTAAGTTTAGTAAGTGAATTACTAAGAATCTCAAAAAAGCCATTTGCAGAAAGCAACTCAGCAATTTGATTTTGTAAAACTTCCTTATCGGGCTTAATTGTGGTATTAAGTGAGGCACGAATCTGAGAAGGAATCTCTACATTATCATATCCATGAATCCTCAAAACCTCCTCAATAATATCTACTTCACGTGTTACATCAACTTTATAGGCCGGCACTTCCAACTTCATTCCTTCTGAATCTTCTGAAATGATTTTAATACCCAAACCTGATAATGTAGCACGAATTTCATCGGCAGGAATTATTTTTCCTATCAGACGGCTGACATTCTTGTATGATAGTTCAACAGGAAAAGGATTTGCCTGAACTGGATAGATGTCTGAAATCTCTGAAGATATTTGTCCGCCAGCCAGCTCCTGAATCAAAATTGCAGCACGTTTAAGTGCAGTAACTGTCATATCAGGATCTGTTCCACGCTCGAATCTAAAGGAAGCATCCGTTTTTAAGCCATGTCTTTTAGAGGTTTTTCTAACCGAAACCGGATTGAACCAGGCACTTTCTAGGAAAATATTGGAAGTTGATTGCTTTACTCCTGATGATATACCACCAAAAACTCCGGCAATACACATAGGCTCTTCCGCATTGCAGATCATTAAATCATCTGCAGATAATTTCCGCTCAACATCATCCAGCGTCTTGAATAGTTTACCATCTGCTAACTTTTTAACCAGAACCTTACAGCCAGTGATTGCATCCGCATCAAAAGCGTGCAATGGTTGACCGAGCTCATGAAGTACGAAATTAGTCACATCGACCACATTGTTTATTGGGCGAACACCAATGGCATTCAGTTTATCTTTCAACCAATCAGGTGATTCTTTAATACTTATTTCGCTGATACTTAAGGATGAATATCGTGGAGAAGCTATAGGATCTTCGACAATTACCTGTATGTTCAAATCCTGATTCTGAACTTTAAAACCTGATAAATCAGGCATAGTGACAGGAATATGGAGATAAGCCGCAAGATCACGTGCAACACCCAGATGTGAAGCCGCATCGGCCCTGTTGGGAGTTAATCCAATCTCAAAAACATAATCATCCTGAAGATTGAAGTAATCCTTTGCTAAGGAACCAATTTTGGCCTCTACATCCAATTCCATAATTCCATCATGATTATGGCCTAAACCAATCTCATCTTCAGCACAAATCATGCCCTCTGAAACCTCACCGCGGATTTTTGATTTATTAATTTTAAAAGGCTCACCTGTTATGGGATGAACCGTTGTATTTACTGTAGCAACGACTACTTTTTGTCCGGCAGCCACATTATTAGCCCCACAAACGATCTGAAGATCTTCACTCAGGCCAATATCTACTTTAGTTACTTTAAGGCGGTCTGCATTGGGATGTTGCTCACATTCCTTAACATATCCAATCACTAATCCTTCCAGTCCGCCGGGGATAGTCTGAATCTTTTCAAGGCTTTCAACCTCCAATCCGATATTGGTCAGAATCAGGGATAATTCTTCTGGGGTTTTACTGGTCTTGATGAATTGCTGCAGCCACTTGTAAGAGATCTTCATGTTCTAAAAAAGCTAAAGGCCAAATATAGTAAGAGATATGAGATTTGAGATGGGAGATTTGATATTTGAGATGGGAGATTTGAGATGGGAGATGGGAGATTTGAGATGTCTGAAGCAGGATGTCGGATTGTAAGACCTCAATATCAGACCACCTCAGACCTCAGACCTCATGTACCCTAACCAAAAATACCTTCATCAGCAAAACTTAAAAAACCCTGATCGGTGATGATCAGATGATCAAGTACAGGAATATCCAAAAACTGTCCGGCTGTTCTTAACTTACGGGTTAGTTCAAGATCTGCATGACTGGGCTTGAGGTTACCGGATGGATGATTATGCGTTAAAATAATCGAAGCAGCATGGTTTTCCAGAGCAATGTTGAATATTATTTTTGGATCAGCGATTGTCCCGGCCTGACCACCTTTGCTAACCAAATGCCTGGAAGTAATTTTATTGGCCCGGTTAAGAAGCAGGATCCAGAATTCTTCATGGTTAAGATCCTTATATTGAGATGCAATAAATTCATAAACATCAATGCTCGTATTAACCTGGATCAGTTGCGCACTGACACTCTCCTTTCTTCGTCGGCCAATCTCTAAGGCTGCAATGATAGTGATGGCCTTAGCTTCTCCAATTCCTTTAAATTTGGATAGATCAGAGATACTTAAACGTGCAAGCTGATTCAAATCGTTGTTGCAAGTGTAAAGAATGCGTTTACTTAACTCAACAGCACTTTCATTGACGTTTCCTGAACCAATGAGAATGGCAATGAGCTCTGCATCACTCAAACTCCGTCTGCCCTGATTTGAAAGTTTCTCTCTCGGACGGTCTTCTTCAGCCCAGGCTTTAATACATATTTTATGATCATAGGTCTCCATAATTAAATTTATAGAAACGATATAAAACAAAAAAGGGGTACTGATTAAACGGTACCCCTTTTTTAAATATTTGTAAAAACTATTTCAATCCGTTAACAAATTTTGTAAGCTTTGATTTGTTATTAGAAGCTTTATTTTTGTGAATAATGTTCTTTTTAGCCAAACGATCAAGCATTGAGATCACCTTACTGAGAAGCGGAGTCGCTTCAGATTTATCGGTAGTAACACGTAATCTTTTAATTGCTGATCTGGTTGTTTTCGCCTGATAACGATTACGTAAACGCTTCGCTGCGTTTGATCTGATTCTTTTTATCGATGATTTATGATTTGCCATTTGTTAAACTTGTTTTTCCATCCCTCTTTAAAGGACTGCAAATATAAGCCGATTATTTCAAAATACAAAGCACAAAATAAAAAAATAAGATTTAAAGTTTAATCATCATTCCAATAATAAATATTTCCATTGTATTGATCCAATGTCTTTAAAAAACTTTAAAATCAGATCAATTACGCTCATGGCGGATAAATTTAATGCGGAGATCGTAATGGGTCAACCTCTGTAGAGACAATCACATTTTTCTTAACTTAATATAGGTTCGGAAATAGGAAGGTTAACAAACAGGGAGAAAATATTCAAATAAATCTCTGGAGCCAAATTAATTTAATTTTGAAAAACAGCGCCTGTGTGTTATAGGCTAGTCCAGCCCTTTCCTTCAGAGTAGTTCCGGCGAGAAATCGCGTTTTATTATAAACGTTGAAAAGCCGGAAGCTACCTCCTCCGGCAAGGTTTATTTTAACCGAAGCCCTTTTTCATAGGAAAGGCAGCCTTGCAAACGAACCATTTGCCTTCCCAAATAAACCCTGGTGTCCCCTCTACATATTTTGCTTTTTAAATTTCTTGTTGTCTGTAAAATCTGCAATAAAAACTAGATAGAACAAAGGATTGGGTGTCTTAAAAGACACAAACTCCGCTTTTTTTTTTTAAAAATAATTTAAAGGCAATCGGTAATTATTTATAGTGATCTCGGGTTAAAAAAGAAATATTGACAAGATAATCCATGTAGGATATCAAAATCATATGGATAGAATTTAGCTTGTTCGAGAAAAACATTTAGGTTTTGCCTTTAATTCCCTCATTTTAATTCAGCCACTACCGTTAAATCAATATTTCGACCGTTGAATAGGCTAATCAGAAACTGAAAGAAGAAAAAGCTCAGATTAGGTCACATTACAATTTCTTTTATATGAGAAAGAAACTGCTCATAATTCTGTCGGTAATTGTCTGGTTTACCTGTTCCTCATGGGGATTTTTTGCTCATCAGGATATCAATCGCAAGGCTGTGTTCATTTTACCATATGATATGATCCGCTTTTACAAAAACAATATTCTTTACATTAAAGAACATGCTGTTGATGCCGACAA
>CAMBFY010000086.1 GCA_945865415.1 Sphingobacterium thalpophilum | reverse complement strand
GCCTACTCCTGAAGCCCCAAGTATGACAATGGCTATCGAACAATATATTAAACAGGCTAACAAATAAAATTAATCAGTGAATGAAAAGTGTTCTTTTTTTCGAAACTTAAACCTGATTTAGACGTGTTAATAATTTGAAAACTAAAAAGCTTTTACGGTATTTTGACATGTTAATTTATACTTAAATTTCTGTTTTTTTAATTTTGAATTATGGAATTTCAACCCAGATAGGTTAGTTTTGTCGTATATGATATATGCTTTTTTATTATATTTGAACTTATTTTTTTAAGGAATGCAAACTGGAATCATACAAAAATGAAAAAAATACACTTCATCATTCTTGCAGCAATCGTATTTTTGGGCGCTAGCTGTGGAAAAGGCGGCACAAATGGTGAGTTGATTGGTGTTGCTACACAAAAGCCTAGAAACAAACAGGTACCGTTTGGTATGGTTTATATTCCTGCAGGAACTTTTATAATGGGTCAAACAGATCAGGACATCACTTTTGCCCAGATATCCCAAAACAAGCAGGTAACCGTTCAGGCATTTTACATGGATGAAACTGAAATCACTAATAGTGAATATCGTCAATTCGTTAATTGGGTGCGTGATTCAATCGCTATTTCAAACTATTTGCAGGACGAACAATATTATCTTAAACCTAAAGGTAAGGTAGACCCGAATGATGCAGGTAAAAAGTACATCAATTGGAAAAAGGTAGGTAATGGCAGTGCAATATGGAGCGGTAAAAAAGGTGCAGCTGTGAATGGTCCAAAATTACAGGCTATGTATTATCAGGGAGAGGATAGAGTATTTGATAGGAATGAAATTGATGTGAGGTTGCTTAAATATAATTTCGCGATTATGAAATTTAGGGACGCAGCAAATAGTCGGGGTAACAAGGAAGCAAAGCGTTCAGACTTTATTTTAAGGGATACGGTTGGTGTTTATCCAGATAGTTTAGTTTGGCTTGCTGACTTTGCATATGCTCAAAACGAACCCATGGTTCAGGGTTATTTTTCACATCCTGCCTATTCAAACTATCCGGTTGTTGGTGTTAACTGGCGTCAGGCACGCGCTTTTACAGTATGGAGAACACGTTTTAACGAAGCTTATAAAGACAGTCGCAACCTTCCAAAGCGTGCTGAGTATGAATTGCCAACAGAAGCAGAATTTGAGTATGCTGCCCGTGGAGGCCGTGTTGGAACAAGTTACCCATGGGGTGGACCATACATAAGAAATGCTAAAGGCTGTCTTATGGCCAACTTCAAGCCAGGAAGAGGTAATTATTTAGATGACGGTGGTTCGCTCACAGTAAATGTAAAAGCATATTATCCAAATGATTATGGATTGTACAACATGGCTGGAAATGTTTCTGAATGGACATCTTCTGCATTTGATGAATCATCATCTACTTTCACACATGACATGAACCCTACCTTTAGTTATGAAGCTCGACCTGAAGACCCTGAGGTTCTGAAGCGCAAGGTTGTTCGTGGTGGTTCATGGAAAGACATTGGTTATTTCCTTCAAAATTCAGCTAGCACATACGAGTACCAGGACACTTCAAAGTCTTATATCGGTTTTAGATGTATTACTAAATATCTGGGTCGCGATATCACGGACAGGCTCTAAATGTAAAATACAATCCTCCTTATTATAAAAAAGCGTTCAAATTATGGCTCAAAAGAAAAAGTTTAAACTAGGTATTAATGCCTTTATTTCATGGGGTGCTTCTGTGGTTATTATTGGTCTGATGTTCAAAATCCTTCACTGGAAGGGTGGAGAGATCATGATTGCATTAGGATTAATTACGGAGGCTTTGTTGTTTTTTATTATGGGATTCAAAACAGAAAAACCAGAACCAGACTGGACGAAAGTTTATCCTGAACTCGATGAAGAATTTAAGGGAGGAGTTTCCCGCTCAACTTCCGGATCTTCTGGTTCTTCAGTTGCTTCCTTAGACAAAATGATGTCTGAAGCTAAAATAGGACCCGAATTAATTGAAAGTCTGGGTTCTGGATTGAGATCTTTTGGAGACAAGGTTTCTGCAATTTCCGGAATAGCGGATACTGCAAGTGCAACCGTTGAATTGGCAAGCAAAGTGAAAACTGCTTCAGGAAGTTTTGACAATCTGAATACAGCTTTCGAAAAGGCAACTGTAAGTCTGAGAGAAATGTCCGATACCAATGTTGATTCGAAATCATACCATGAACAGGTGAACAACCTTGCAAAAAATATTTCAGCACTGAACGCTGTATATGAGCTTGAATTGCAAGATTCAAGTGCGCACTTGAAATCAATGAATAAATTCTATCAGAATCTTTCACTAACTATGCAGAATTTCAATGAGTCTATGGAAGATTCCAAACAGTTCAAAGAAGAAGTTGGTAAATTAGCAAGAAACTTATCTTCCCTTAATTCTGTTTACGGGAATATGCTTTCGGCGATGAATCAACCAAATCGCGGATAATTGATTAGCGAATTTTAGATCTTTAATTTTTAAATAAAGTTACATGGCTGGAGGTAAAGAAACCCCAAGGCAGAAAATGATTGGAATACTTTACCTGGTTTTATTGGGTTTAGTTGCACTGAATGTCAGTGATTCAATTTTAGAAGCTTTCAAAAATTTAACAGATAGTTTAAATGCGTCAACACAGAATGTTCAAATTGGTGTTGATGCCACTTACGCTTCATTTGAAGCAACCAAGCTGAAAGATGAACCTGTCAGGGCTCGTGCTATTTATGAAAAGGCTAAAAAAGCCAGTTCATATACAAGCGAATTAAATACCTACGTTGAAGGACTTCAAAAGCTTTTTGAAGCGGAAGGTGGAGGATACAATGAGTCAACCGGCGACATAAGTAAAAGAGATAATCTGGACATCGCACCAAGGCTTATGATCAATGAGCCCCGGGGTGCTGAGTTAAAGAAAAAGATTAATGATACGCGTGAAAAGTTAATTTTATTGCTTGATGATAAGGATCGTAAAAATGTAAGTTTCTCATTGGAGGCAAAAGACCCACCAAGCCGTGGTGGAGTAAAGAAAAGCTGGGAACAATCAAATTTTGGCGATGGTATTCCCTTAACCGCTGCTTTAACTGCATTGGCAAAGATAAAAGCAGATATAAAAAATGCTGAAGCAGAGGTTGTAAAAAAAGTTCTTGGGCAGATGGATGTTGCAATAGTCAACCTTGATCAATTCGCTGCAGTTGCTGTTGCACCAACTTCTTATCTAATTGCAGGACAACCCTATACAGCTGAGGTGTTTCTTACAGCATCAGATTCTAAATCAAGTCCTGAAATAACTGTTGGCGGATCAAGATTACAGGTTAAAGAAGGAAAAGGAACTTATACTGTCAATACTGCTAATGAAGGTATCTTCAGCTGGACTGGTACAGTTCGGGTTAAACAAACAGACGGTACAGTTAAAACGTACACTACCACTGAACAAAAATATCAGGTTGCCCGCCCATCAGCAGTTGTTTCTCCTGATAAAATGAATGTATTTTATGTAGGTGTTCCAAACCCTGTTTCTGTTTCAGCACCCGGAATTTCCAAGGAGAATTTGGTAGTTACCATGACCGGAGGTACAATATCCGGTTCTAATGGAAAATATATAGTTACAGTAAACACACCCGGAACTACTGCCAAAGTAAATGTTTCAGCAAATGTAAGCGGTAAGGTTCAAAACATCGGTTCAAGTGATTTTAGAGTGAAACGTATCCCCGATCCAAAAGCCAAGTTTGCAGGAAAAACCGGTGGTGCTTTGAGTTCAGTGGTAATTAAGTCGCAAGGTTCAATCTTTGCTGTGCTTGAGGGTTTTGATTTTGATGCTAAATTTAATGTTACCCGTTTCAGTCTGGTAATTGCAAGACCAAGGGCAGATGTTGTTGTGTTGCAGTCAAATGGAAGTTCATTCAGTGCTCAGATGACTGCTGCTGTTGCTGCAATAACTCCTGGTACAAGGGTTATTTTTGATGATATTGTTGCTGTTGGTCCGGATGGAACGCAAAGGCAGCTTGACCCAATGGCTTTTAAAGCAAATTGAATGCTATGAAAAAGATAATTTTTGCTCTGATTTTGATTGCCGGGACTTTGCAATTAAGTGCACAAGCTCCGAATTTAACAAACGGTACCAAACCCAAGCCGGTGGAAAAGCCTTTGGATGGATATTATCAAAAGACTAATATAATTAATGCTAAAGTGGCACCTTATGCTAATTTAAGGGAAAATGACGTCATGTTTAGTAAGCGCGTTTGGCGAGAAATAGATGTGCGCGATAAAGTGAATATGATTTATGGTTCGCCTAAAGCACGCCTGATCACCATTTTAACTGATGCTATTATTGCAGGCGAACTTACTGCTTATGATGCAAGTAGTACAAAATATGATGTTAATGGAGATGAGTTTAATGTGATCCTAAAGCCTGAACAGGCTATGGCAAAGTTTGCTGATAGCGTTTTAGTTCCTATTTTTGATACAGACGGAAATCAAACCGGAACGGTAGTAAAGGCAGGTGAATTTAATCCTGACAGTATTTTAAAATTCAGGATCAAAGAAGATTGGATTTTTGACAAACAACGTTCAGTTTTCGAGCCGAGAATCATTGGAATCGCTCCAATGATCCGTATTTCAGCCGCCGGTCAATCCTTTGATGAGCAGCCTGCATTCTGGATATATTTCCCTGAAGCTCGTCAATTACTGGTAACTAAACCTGCTGTTAACAGAAATAATGATGCTACTGGTCTTAGCTTTGATGATTTATTCATGAAACGCATTTTTGCGAGTTATATAGTTAAGGAATCAAATCCGGAAGATTTGCGGATCAAAGATTATGCAGTTGGGATTGATAAACTTTATGAGTCTGAGCGAGTGAAAAAAGCACTGATGGATTTTGAGCATGATTTGTGGTCATTTTAATCTTGCTCTTACGATAATTTAAGGCGTCGCTCTGATATTTAATTCAGAGCGACGTTTTTATTTAAAGAATTCTATCAGGGCATCAATCTGCTTTTTATTCAAAATTTCCATAAGAGCTTCCTTGTTGGCTTCTTTAATTTTTTTCACAGACTTAAATTGTCTCAGTAGTTTTTCGGCAGAAGTTTTTCCAATGCCCGGAACACTTTCAAGTTCACTTGCAAGGGTAGCAATACTTCTTTTTTTTCTGTGGAATGTAATTCCAAATCGGTGAGCCTCATCCCTTAATTGTTGTATGATTTTTAAGGTTTCAGATTTTTTATCAAGGTATAAAGGATACTGATCACCTGGATAGTAAATTTCTTCAAGTCGTTTTGCAATTCCAATAATAGTTACCTGCTTTTCAATACCCAGAAGTTTTAAGCTTTTTATTGCTGATGACAGCTGACCCTTTCCGCCATCTATTACAATCAACTGTGGCAAACTTTGCTCTTCATCCAGTAATCTTCTGTACCTTCTGAAAACTGCTTCTTCCATGGTTGCAAAATCATCCGGCCCTTCTACAGTTTTGACATTAAAATGCCTGTAATCTTTTTTTGAAGGTTTTGCATTCTTAAAAACTACAATTGCCGAAACCGGGAATTTCCCCTGAAAATTTGAATTGTCAAAACACTCAATATGTACTGGCAATTGATTCAGACGCAGATCCTTCATCATTTGAGCCAGCAGCCTGTCGGTTTTTAAACCGGGATTGAGTTTTTCATATTGATCTAGTTTGTCACGTTTGAAATAGGCTACATTCTTTTGTGATAGTTCAAGTAATTTTTTTTTCTCACCCAGCTTTGGAATGGTAAACTTTATTCCTGAGTCTGGAATTTCTAATTCAAAGGGTATAATGATTTCTTTTGAACTGCTGTCAAACCTCGATCTGAACTCTGTGATAGCAATACTTAATAGCTCTTCATCCGATTCGTCAAGGCGTTTTTTGATTTCCAGTGTTTGAGTCTGAATAACTGTGCCGTTCATTACTTTCAGGAAATTCACAAAGGCATGTTTATCATCAGTTGCAATACTGAATACATCAACATCAGTAATGGATGAACTCACAATTGTTGATTTACTCTGGTAATTATCAAGCATATCAAGCTTTTGCTTCAGGTTATGTGCGAGTTCAAAGTTTAATCCGCTTACTGATTCCTCCAGCTGATTTTTGAGCCGTCTTATCACCGTTCCTGTTTTACCATTCAGGATCTCTTTTATATCTGAAATACTATGGTTGTAATCATCTTCAGTTTGATGTGCCTGACAGGGCCCTTTACAATTGCCGATCTGATATTCCAGACAAACCCGAAACTTGCCTGAATGAATGTTTTCACGGGTCAGTGGTAATGTGCATGTTCTTAAGGGGTAGATCTCTTTGATCATACTTAAAATAGTATGCATCATACCTAGCGATGCATATGGCCCGAAATAAGTTGACCCATCCCGGATGATTCTTCTGGTCCAGAAAATTCGCGGAAATGTTTCGTTTTTGATAATGATCCAGGGATAGGTCTTATCATCCTTTAGCATCACATTATACTTTGGCTGGTGTTTCTTGATCAGGCTATTTTCAAGTAACCAGGCATCAATTTCAGTATCTACAATGGTAAATGTGATTTTCCTGATTTTACTGAC
Organism: Sphingobacterium thalpophilum; assembly: GCA_945865415.1. Classification (GTDB taxonomy): domain Bacteria; phylum Bacteroidota; class Bacteroidia; order Sphingobacteriales; family Sphingobacteriaceae; genus Daejeonella; species Daejeonella thalpophilum_A. The sequence goes on along the minus strand of CAMBFY010000086.1, from coordinate 3,411 downwards.
AAGAATCCGGGTTTTTGCATTGACCCGAAAGTTGTCTTTATTGAAATAGGATGAGACTCTGTTTTTCAGGTTCTTGGCCTTACCGATATAAATTAACTCTTCTGTCTCCGACCAGAATTGATAGATCCCTGGTTTTTGGGGGATATTCTTTAAGTCCGGACGGGGATCAAATTCTTTCATGTAAGGGTAATCATCATATCCAATCCAAATTTAAGAATATGTAATTTGTTGAGGGATACAGAATTTTTAGAAACCCAGTTTTTTATCAAGTTCACTTACCCCGGATTGCTGTTTGGCATATTCATCACAATCAAGGACTGTTGTAGACCCACCCTTAGGTGGAGGAAAATCACCTTTGCTATATTTCAATGCAGGATCTGTATAAACCTTTTGCATATAGATTGCGAAAATCGGAAGTGCAGTATTGGCACCCTCGCCGAAACTGGTAGTGCTGAAATGGATTGCCCTGTCTTCAGCACCTGTCCACACCCCAGTTACTAGTTCAGGGGTAATTCCCATAAACCATCCATCAGAATTGTTCTGTGTCGTACCAGTTTTTCCTCCTATTGGATTAGTGAGCTTGTATTTCCAGCCCAATTTAACCCCGGTTCCTTCCTTTACAACGGCCTTTAACATATCGGTCATAACATAGGCTGTCTGTTCATCCAGCACAACTTTTATTCTGGGACGACGTTCGTAAATCACGTTTCCATTTTTGTCTGCTATGCGTAAAAGGTAAATAGGTTCAGTCCATATCCCATGATTAACAAATACTGAATATGCACCAACCATGTCATAAACGGAAGCGTCAAAGGAGCCCAGGCAAATTGACGGAACTGCAGGTACATCGCTAGTTATACCCATGTTTTTAGTCAGAGTTGCAACTGCTGTCTGACCAACTTGCTTCATCATGTAGGCAGTTATATAATTCTGTGAGTTGGCTAATGCCTTTTTTAAGGTAAGTGTCCCTGGAATAGGTTTATAAGCTTTTGGATACCAGGTTGTGCCATCACCGGCATCAATACCAACCGGCTCATTCGCTACGGTATAGCAGGGAGAATATCCGCCATTTCCAATTGCAACTGCATAAGTAAAAGGTTTTGCTGTTGATCCAACTTGTCTGGTTCCCATTTTAACCTGATCATACTTAAAGTGGGTGTAATTTGTTCCTCCTACCCATGCACGAACATAACCGGTTTGGGGTTCCATCGACATTAATGCATTTCGAAGCATGAGTTTATAATATTTTATTGAATCAATGGGTCTCATCACTGTATCAATTTCTCCTCTCCAGCTGAAAATGGTCATTTGAGCAGGAGTTTTGAAATTTTGAAGAATTTCTTCTTCAGTTTTTCCATCTGATTTCAGCTGCTGATAACGATCCGAACGGCGCATACCCTGATCTATCAGTAATTTGGCTTCCGGGATATTAAAAGGGTCTCTGCCTTTCCATGAATTATTGAATTGAACCTGTAGCGTTTTTAAATATTCCTTTTGCGCATCTTCAGCATATTTCTGCATCCGCGAATTGATGGTTGTATAAATTTTCAGGCCATCTCTGTCTAAATCATAAGGTGTTCCATCAGCCTTGTAAATTGAATTTTCTTCGAGTGTCTGTTGAATATCTTTCTTTAAGATCGCCCTGAAATAAGGTGCAGATCCCTCATTATGATCAGAAGGGTTGAATGCAAGGGTTAAAGGTTTTTTCTTTAGTAATTCTACTTCTTCATCACTGATGTAATTTGCATTATGCATATTTTCAAGTACAGTATTTCTGCGTCTTAAAGCTCTTTCAGGATTGCGATTAGGATTGTACAGGGAAGGCCCTTTAAGCATACCAATCAGAATGGCGGCCTGTTCAGGTTTAAGTTTATCAGGTGTTGTACTGAAATAAGTTCTTGCTGCAGATTTAATTCCAAAAGTATTATAAGAGCCAAAATCTACCGTATTGAGATACATAGTAAGAATTTCTTCTTTAGTATACTGCCGCTCAAGTTTTACAGCAACTATGAGTTCCTGCGATTTTTGAATCAGTCGCTTGGTAAAGTTTCTGGATCTTCCTTCTTTAGAGAAGAGGTTTAAAGCAAGCTGCTGAGTGATGGTACTTGCACCTTGCCGCTTACCTGCCAGATTATAGAATATGACTGTAAATGTACGTTTGAAATCAATTCCGGAGTGATTGTAAAATCGGATGTCTTCAGTTGCAATCAAGGCATTAATTACATTGGGCGATATCTCGTCATATCGAACATTTGACCTGTTTTGTACATAATAGGTACCCAAAACAATATCATCACTCGAAATAACCTCCGAAGCCTGATAACTTTTAGGATTTTCAAGTGTGCGAAGGTCAGGGAGTCTTCCAAATAATCCTAAACCTATGCTGAAAATCAGGATAGCTCCAAATGCAATAAAACCCAGAATCAATTTCCAGAAGAGGATAGTATAGCGATTTAAATCATGCTGTGTCAGCTTGGTATCCATAAATACGTGGTATTAATAGTTCTTTTTATAATACTCGATATATTGTTCGAGTGTGTCTTTGTCAATTAGTTTTTCAAAATTCTGAGAATTAATTATGAATGTATTATACTTTGCGGCTGGTATCTTCATAATTGTCCTCATTAAGGGACTAATTTTCGTAAAATAGGTTAGCGCAGCATCTTTTTCTGCAAACGGACCTACAAATATCAGTTGATTTTTGTTAGCAAGAGATTTTAACTGGTGCTTTATCGCTGATCCGGGTAAATTAGCTCTGTTAAACTGCCCAATTCCAAATCTTGAAGAACTTAAATTAACCGATGGGTCAGAAATGTTCACAACGAAATAAAATTCGGCAGAATCTTCTTTCCTGAATGGACCGCTTTCTTCCTTGGGTTGAACGCTTATAGTTTTATCTTTAGTATTGATTTCAGGATTATTAGCAATTGCAGGCGCACTGACCAAGGTAGCAGGCTGTTCAATTTCGGGCTCCTGGAAAAATCTATTATTAAAATCCTGATCGCTTAGGGCAACAATTCTATCTTCCATTGCAGCCCTATTGGAGTCGATGAAGGAAAGATGTTGTTTTACAAGAGGAACAATAAGTTTTTCTTCAGGGAAGTTAGCTACAATTACTTTAAAAGCATTCTCCAGTTCAGGGAGCTTTTGAGTGTGTCCGATTGCAAGAGAATTTAGATAAGCCAGTTGTGCAGGCACCTTTTCTATGCCTGAAACTTCTCTGTATTTCTCAATTGAATTTAGCATTTCAGGATAATTCCTTTTGACGTATAGATCGTAAATGCTGTTATAAAGTCGGTTAAAAGTAGCTTCCTGCTCGTCAAGCTTATTATTAAAATCCGGGTCTAAAATTATTTTCGCAAATGGGGAATCCGGGAATTTACTTAACAATATAGTTTTATATTCATCCGA
>CAMBFY010000085.1 GCA_945865415.1 Sphingobacterium thalpophilum | reverse complement strand
TACTTCGGTTTTCAAGTATGTTATTCTTGGTTCAAAATTCAATAATGCATGATAAATAAGGTGATCAAGGCTTGCAATCAAAGAAGAATCAATTTTTTCAAATACCAAACGCTTTAAATCACAGCCGAATTCAGGCTGCATAATTCTCTCGCCAGGAGTTGTACTCAGGATAATTTGGATACTTTCACCAATATCCTTAATTTCAGAAACCATTGAAACTGAGTGATCAATTTTATTAAACACAGGAGGGAAACTCCAGCCTGTTCCTAAAAATGATTTAACTTCATCCATAATTATCCCCCAATCATCACTGTTGGACAACCGATTGCAATTGAACCTCCATGAGCTGTAGTATCCCCCACTCTAGCTGCAGGCTTTTTTCCAATCATAACAGTTGCAGATCCTTTTACAATGGTATCGGGTGGGCCAATACAGATACACATATCACCCATAACAGATGCAGGTAACTTGTCGATCAGAACTGTAGGTATCCCCGGACCCTGAATTGGTCCCCCAACATGCGGTGTTGGAGGTATTCCTGCATCCACCATCGAACATGTATGCAAATCATTTAATCTTGCTGCTTGTGGCATATTAATTTATCATTACCATTGCGCCTTTAACTATTGTCTGACCAGAAGCAGAGATTTCTGCTGAGGCGCTACCTTTTGCAGTAAAGCCAACTTTCGCAGTATTCGTTATATTTAAACCTTCCACGGTAACATCCTGTTTTGACTGTAGGGACAATTTTCCGGTGGCATCAAGTGTAATATCTCCTGTGGCCTTAATAACAATATTTTTAGGACTTTCCATTTCAATACCTGAAGAATTTAATTTTAGTGTATTACTATTTTGATCTTTGATTGTAATACCTTTTTCTTCATCATCTAAGATAATACTATTTCCGCCGGGAGTAAAAATCTTAATAATTTTTTTCTCTTCATCGAAATTGATCTCCAATTTCGATCGGGTGGTTATCGCTTTGGTATTATTCTTAGCTTCGTTTGCATAAGCTGCAGCATGTTTACTGCTGTATAAGGAACCTAAAATAACAGGATGTGAAGGATCATCATCTATAAACCCAAGAATAACCTCATCACCTATCTCCGGCAAAAAATAAAAACCGGCTGCGCTGCTTGCATAAATGCTGGCCATTCTTGCCCATAATGTTTCAGTTCCTGTCATTCCGGGAATTGTTACAGATAACCTAAACTCAGATTGTGGATCTTTATCCAGTTGTTTTACAATCCCTACCTGTAAACCGTGAATTGCGGGGAATTGACCGGTTGAAGGTGAATAAGAAAATTGAGGAAATTCTGAAATAGGTTTAGATTCAAGTCCGAAATCTACCCTGGTTATCCAGTTTCCTTCTTCAATTGTATGTTCTACAACTGAAACATATGCATTCCCATTGTATCTATCTCCTAATCCTGCAAGTGTAATCATATCACCGGTATTGACTTTAGAGCTTCCTTTAAAAGTAACAGAACCTTTTAATGCAGATAATCTAATTCTAAGGAGTTTGGAGTTAGCCCATAACTTCAAATTGGCTGAGTCCATAGGTGTTCCTGAATACAATGTTAAATCTTGATTTTTAAATTCCTTTGAAAGGGTTTTGGCTTCAAGGTTTCCATGTTCGTTCAAACTTGGTTCTGCTGCTTTGGAGGCGGCACTAACAGCAAGTTTTGAAGGATCCCAACCGATAGCTTCCACACTGTTTACCTGCCCTTCACCATCAAACTCAGCATTCAGCGAATACATGGATTCACCGTATGTTACAGTAAGCACAGGTGAGGAATCTAAAGCAGGTTTTTTAACAAAAATGTCATCCTCTTTCAGATTGATTACAAGTCCGCAAAAATCTGCCCTAGCTAAAATAAAATCCCAATCGGTAGCAGATTTTTGATACAAGTTTTCATATTGAAAGGTAGTTGAATCTACCGTAGCAGTTAACGAATAGTCGCTGACAATTGAGGAGATAATATCAGAATCTTTCTTTTTCAGAAAAACTGAATCATTCCTGTTGTAAGTCATTTGAACAGCTTTATGCTTACAAGTGAGTAATAAATTACTGGTTCGGTCATTGCTTATTCTGATTGCCTGTTTAACAATTATCCCGCTGAATATCAAATTATTATCGGAATCATATCCAGCGTTAATTGATATTTTACTTCCTGGAATCAGTGTTGTTTTTTCAGAGAGAGCAAAATCTCCGCTATCCGGAGATCCGTCAATCAATACAATTTCAGCATATGAAATTCTGTTTATTTCATAATAAGTTCGAATAGAAACCAAGGGATAGGTATCCTCTAATGCAGTACCATTTACAGTAATACTACAGGTTAAAGTCTGCCCTGCAGAAACTTCAGGTGATACAATCGGCATATTATTTTTTTATTGGTGGAAAGTAAATTTGATCACCAGGTTTAATATCCTGAAAACTATTTAGTCCATTTGCTCTGGCCACCTCAAGGTAATAAGAACTATCCCCATAGATACGGTATGCCATCAATGGAAGCGTATCGCCAGCATTAACAGTTCTTAGATGTGTTAAATCAGGCGAAGAATTAGCCCCTTCTTGCGTTTTAGTTTTATAATCCTTGCTTTGGGTTATTGTAATGTCAATGGTTGCCCTTAATGCCTTTCCAGCTGGATTAAATAAACTGTATTTTATATCAATTTTAGAACAAACACCGGTGAATTTGAGTGACCCCCAAATGATAAGGAGGTAATAAGGACGGTGAATTTCTCCCTGATATTTACTGACCAGGTCTGTGAATTTTTTGATGTATTGATCAACATCTGTGAAACCTGCAGGTAATTTAACTACACCCGTTCCATCGACGAAAAATGTTAACTTAAGATCACTTTGCCCTATACTTTTAAAACTTTGGGTACTTGCGCTTGAGCCTATGGTCTGATCCTGTGTATAATCAACTGTCAATGATCTTTCATAGGCAGAGGGGTTGATAAATGCGACAATAGAATCCGACTCCAGTCCGTTACAAGAAGGATCCTTATACCCAAGTATTTTTAATTTGACAAGATTCTGCATATCAGCGCTGAGATGTATTTTTCATTCTGATACGAATGGTTTCCATACATTCCTTGATGATCTTACTTTTAAGCGCAGCAAATTCTCTCTGGTCAATTGCCAGATTTGAGCTCTTATTATTCTGATCGACTGATACTTTAATTATTAATTCTCTGATTTCAATAGGCATCTTAATTTACTTTTGTAAAATAATCAAAACATAACTCTATGGTTTCAACAACCAATGTATTTTCCTGAGCTTTGAAATCTGAAATTTTGATAGCTACAGGATATGCATTAACGAACCTCCAGGTGGAAATTGGCGCACCAGTCTGATCGAGAAGATTAAGATTAACAATTTTAGGCGTAAAAGTAAATAATTCGAAGCTATTTTTTGCCCAATTTATTAATGGGGATCCTATGAGCATTCCTCTTTTGAGTATGAGGTTTTCATAATTAGGAGGGGTGGGGAAACGGTGAACAAACCGATTCTCCCCACCCTCTTCTACATTTTTTGGAGAAATTTTTACATTAAGTCCGCTAACTTCCTGAAAACTACCTTCATTTACTCCCGTTATTCCTTCGACATTTACTTTAAAACTAAAGCCGACAGGAGGGTAATATTGATCAATAGTCTTCATTAATGATTATGCGCTTAACGAAAGGCCTTCATGGGCCAGCTCCATTGTTTCAACTGCGATTTCATTCGCATCAGCTTTCATATCCGAAACAGTCATTTTGCATGGAAACGCGTTTAAAAGTTTCCAGCTCATTGCCACAGCATTGGTTTCATCAAGCAAACTAATTAAAATAGTTGAACGCTTTATTGTGTTCATTTTAATCAAGTTATACTTATCCCAAAGTGCTTTATCACCTTTAAATATACCCTTTTTAAGAGTAATGTTACCAAATTTCTGTATTCCAGGCATTTTTACAGTAGAATAAACCTTACTGTTACCACCTCTGTATTCTATAACCTGAGTTTCTGAAGACAAACCGGTTACTTCCTGAAATATAAGCTCTGCATCGTCCCATTTTACTTGAAATGAGAACTTGACTAACGGCCAGGTTGCCGTTGACTGTGCTGCTCCATCTTCTGCCATAATTGTAATAGTTAAATGTAAATAATAAGTTTAATTAATTGATTAAGATTGTTGCATTTGCTGCTGGAAAGTAATTACGATAAATTCAGCAGGGCGAACCAGTGCAACTTTTACAGTAATTAGCATTTTTCCATCAAGAATATCGGTTGGTGTCATAGTAGATCCCAATCCTATCTGAACATCAAAGGCCACTTCAGGTGCTGCACCAGCAAGAGCTCCTTGTTTCCAGAGATTGATCAAGAAGTTTTCGATCATACTTTTAACAGTTACCCAAGTATTAGCATCATTCGGCTCAAAAACATATGCCCTGGCTGCTAATTTAATAGATTGTTCAATCATAATCAATGTCCTTCTCACGTTGATATATCTCCAATCCTGACTGTTTCCATCCAATGTGCGACCACCCCATACTAGACAACCAATGCCAGGGAAAGAGCGTATAACATTGATTGATTTTCCTGCCATTACATCCACATTAAGACTTTGTTGGCCTTCACTTGAGATATTGACAGCCGGAGCATTCACCATGTTTACAGAGACATTTGCAGGTGCCTTCCATACTCCTCTGCTGTTATCAACCTGAGTGTATACGCCTGCCATAGCTCCGCTTGGAGGAAGTTGATTGAGCTTGGTACGTATTTCAGTCAGAATATTAATATAAGTAGGACTAACAGCTTTCAAACCCTGATGCAAATGCTTTTTTGCAGTAAGCAGATCGGCTGATCCTGCTTCTAATTTTGCACTATCTGCATTATATTTTGTGTATATGTTCTTTGCATCGGCTTCAGGTAATATTGAAGAAAGATCACCATCAACATTTTCGAAATCAATTTCATCATTCTGAACGATTGATGTGTTCAACCATGGATAATAAGCTGCACCATAATTAAGGAAATTGATTCCTATCGCTTCACGGAAATCATTGATTACAACTGCTGTTTCATCTGTTGGTTCTTGTTTTACAACATCGAAAATTGCAAAACGGCTTTGCATTTTAGCACAGTGTGCAAGTACTTTCTGATAAATTCCATAACATTCTTTACCAATGGCAATTGCATCTGGAATTACTACCAGGGTTGGTTCAAATTCTTTCTCTAATATATCTAAAACTTCAAAATCACCAGGTTTTATCTCTAGTGAATCTGCACCCTGATAAAGTCCAACTGAAAGAATATAGCATGGTCCACCACCATTCGCATAAAACAAACGAATGCTGTTAAACATGTATGCTATGTTACCAGCTTTAAATGCAACTTTTTTAGGAGCTTTATCAAGCATAAAAGATTCATCATCACCTACTTTTGAATCCTCAATAGTAAATTTAGATTTAAAACCCTCACCAAAACACTCGATGTATTCTGCAAATGAGGTAATACGTGTAGGTTTTCCTACCAACGATTTCCCGTTCCGTTCAGCCATTGAAGTGTAGCCAATAAATGCAGGCACTGCTGTTTCTACAGCTACTGCGGAACTTGGGAAGGCGTTCTTTTCTTCCAGGTAGACTCCTGGTGTCATTAATGTTGATGCCATTGTTTAATTTAATTTAGTTAATAAATATTTCTGAATAATTGTTGTTTGCTATTGTGTTTTCATCTTTAATTAAAGTGATTGATTCTGGATTTGCTTTGGGCAAAGCACGCATTATCACTTTATATCTGCCAGTTGCAGCATCAAAATTCTCAACAAGCTGAAAATTCTGTATACTGCTATCTGATAAGCTTATAGCTTGTTTTGATCTGAAAGCCAATCCGTTGGTTCCACTAACTTTCAGCCATTCGGGGCCTTCAAATGGTTCTGCACCAGTGTTGTCTAAAATTGATGGGTTGTTAAGCGATTGCAAATGTTCACCCAGTAAAATATACCTCCATATGGTTTCTTTTGATTTGAAATTCAATGAATAATTCTCAGGAAGTTCCGGAGCAATTCTGAGGTCGAGAATCGCAAAAGGTTTTACAAAATAGGTTTCATCAAAATCAGCAATCGCTTTCAAATCATTTTCAGAAACAAATTCATCGGCTTGTAATGAAGTTTTTATTGTGGATTCATCATCTTTAAGATTGTGAAAATGAAATATTTTTTTGCTGATGTCTGTTCCGGAAATAGCTGTATAGTTATAAAATCTAAGGTCGTTTAGAACGGCATTAAATCTGCAATTCATTACACGTGAAATAAGATGTTCCCTACTCCTCTTCTCACCATTAAAATTAGTATCGAAAGCAATTGTGAATCCACCATTATTCTGTTTAAATACCAAGCCATTATTCAAAAATAAAAGCTGCGTCGAAGAACTAGGCGTAAAAACTAGTCCCGCAAATACCTTGTTTGAAAAATAAGTATGGCTAAACGATACGTTTACCAATACTTCATACGCATATCTCATTGTTATGTATTAGCAATATTGTTATCGCTCTCCACACCCGACGCAAGTGGTCTGATTTCCCTTATAATGTTATTGTTGTATGTCAGCATTCTCACCTTATAAATTACTGACGGCATATATTTGGCTCCTAAACAACCCCAAACATTATTTAATTGTTCAGGACTTATACTTGCCATTTCAAATATTAACTTATCTATCTCCGGGTCTAATCGGGGAGTATTGACCCTGTTAAAAGCGCCCTTTTGTTGAAAAAAAGCGATAATAAAAGAGATAAACCTTAATGATTCCGGATAATTGCCATTGCTGAAATAAGCCGAAAAAAGTACATAAAGGTTAACGGTTAATTCAGGTGACTTTTTAATACCGATAGAAGAAACTGATGAGTTGGAATTATTCATTCCTACAGTTTCTTTTTCGATATTAATAAGGGTAAGGAGGATTTTATTTTCACCTTGGATAGCAATGGTACCATCCTGATTTATGATAGCGGATAAGCTGACCTTATCTTCTGAAACCTTAAGCCTGATTCTGAAATGTTCATTTATTTCATCAACCAAGCATGACAATGCCTCGTAAATCATTTTTTAATATCCTAAACCAACACCAAACTAACATCTAACAATCTACGAAACGGATTAAATTTATGTTTTAATCAAATCGTAGAGATATATTAAATGTAATTTTAAGAAATTATTTTGAATTCCCAATAAAATATTTTTTTTTTTTCATCTTTACATTCGTCTTACTCAATAAAAAATGCCAAGAACCCTGTTTTGCCTTATTTGCTATTTAATCTTATCGTTTAATTACTCATTTTCGGAGGTGAAAAACAGTGATTTATTCTTATATAGAGAAAAAAATAGCTTCTTGCAGGATAGTGCAACTGTTATAAAACCAAAAGCAAATCCTCTTAAATCACTCTTAGATGCTCTAAAATTCAAAAAGAATGCAATAACTAAGGAGCAACAGCGAGTTAAAACACTGTTAGAAAAAATTATTAAAAAAGACACTTCACTCGTGACTGTTAAAAATCTTGAGGATTTTAAACGTGAACTTGCTGAATCAAACAAGGAACAATTTCAAACTTTACTTGATCTCATTAAAGAACTTAAAGTTTCAGAAAATAGTCAATTATCAGAGGCTCCAGATTCCATCCCATCCGGTAATAAACCCTTCAAACTAAAGAAAGAACCTGATCCAAACGATAAATACATCAATGATTTGGTAGATAGGTTAATTCCAATATTAACCGATAATAAAGAAGTACAAGAAAAGAAAAAGGACCGGCAGGAACAATTAAAATTGATGCGAGACGTCTATGCCAGAAAAAGTGCATTTCTTGATACAATTAATGACAGTACCGTAGTAAAATACCGTTTAAAACTAAAACATAGAGCTGAGGTCATGGGTATTTACCCTTTTGATACTAAAATTGTTCCGGGCGACTATAATCTCAGTACACTCAGCACTTTAATTTATGATTCTTATGAGATTGATCCGCTCACCGGTTTGCCCAAAAAATTTAACCGTTGGAAAGATGCAACAATCATCAATAATGTTAAAGACGCAGGAGCCAAAGTTGTTCTGACAGTCAAAACAAATAGTTCACTTGAAACGGCGAAATTTCTTACCAATGAAACGGCTCGAAGGAATCTAATAGCAAACACTTTAGATCTTTTAGATCAGCGTGATGCTGATGGAATAAATATTTCATTTACCGGACTAAATAAAAAGCTTCGTCCTTTATTTGTTGATTTTATTAGTGCATTATCTAAAAAATATCGCCTTAAATCAAAACAATATCAGATAATCATAACGCTGCCATTGTATGATGAATATAATGCTTATGATATTCCTTTACTGGATAATTTAACAGATAGGTTCATTATCGATTTTAGCAAGAAACCTAACAATTTTCCAGGACCAATCGCCCCATTAAACGACGAAAGTGATTATAGTATTCAGTCTAGTGTTTCCAGATATCTTAACATTGGAATTCCACCTTACAAATTCATATTAGGATTGACTTATTATGGAGCTGAATTTGAGCGAAATTCTCGTACAGGAGTTGAAAATTTAAAAAAATATATTTCTTATAGTCAAATTCGCTTAGATCATCAATATGCCCCGGTAAATTATAATAAAGACCGGGCTTTTGCATCCATTGAAACCAGAGATGATGAAGGTAATTTAACCGGACATATATACTATGATAATGAAAATTCGCTAGAACAAAAGTATGATTTCGTAATTCAAAATGGACTTGGAGGAGTAGCAATCAAAGACCTGGGTGCTGATGAAGGTTATGGTGAACTATGGGATGTATTAGCCAGTAAATTCATTGGTATTGATACCGTTTCGAAAAAATTACTACCACTTAAACCTCTGGCAGCTAAAGATCTGTCACTATGGGGATATATTAAACATAACACATTAGATTATTACAGAGCGCTTCAATTTCCATGCGATGAACAATACGATCATCCTGACGAGCTACTTTTAACAATTGTAAATATTTTTCTTGGACTGTTATCACTTTTAATAATCATTATTTTGATATATCAAATCAAAGATAAAGGTGAAAAATGGCAGTGGAAAAAACTTTTGATTAAAATACTGATTGTGTCTATTAATCTTTTCATCATAACCATTTTTATGTGGCTTTACATTAGCAACGAATTTATCTGGTTTGGAGCTGGAGAAAATTGTATCAGTATGCCATTTCTAGTGTTGTTGATGGTGATTTTCACAGGAATAGTATTTGGTTCATTAATTATGCGCCTGCTAATTTTCCCTGCCATTCAACATGATGAGAAGCCCTAGGTCATAAAATTGTCATTTTTATTGACTATAAACTACCCAAAAAAACTGATCACAAATCATTAATATTCTTATTATCAGATACTTATAATGTAATTCAATCCGTTTGTTCATCATAAAGATTGACTGTAAGTAATAATTAGATTTTCTTTTCGAAGAAAAACCTAAAAATTATGTAACCCTTGATCTATTCTTTCCGTAACAGACCCTAAATATCAATTACATTAAATAAGAGAAATATGAGAATTAAATTTTTTATCGCAGTATTAACGCTCTCAATCGGTATTGTAATTTATAACCCATTAGAAGCACAAATCTTAGGATCAGCAAATTACTTGGGAGTTAATTCCCCTGTTTCAAGACCAAACACAAGTGAACCGGATGTTAGTAATACCACATCTAGTGATGACCTAAGCGAATTTTCAATAATTTCGAATAGAAAAGCAATGTACATGATATCTGAGCAATTTGTATTTGACAATCTAAGTTCATTGAAAAAAGCGTTTTCTATTGCTGATATCTATTTCGACCTTGATGATGCCACCATACGACCAGATGCAGTTCCAGTTTTAAATTATTTGGTACTACTGTTGAAGGAAAATCCTGGAATTAATCTTGCAACTACTGCCTATGCTGATAGCAGAATAGCTAAATAACGTGAGTTCGGGTTAAGCAGCTAAAAGTAGTTGTTTATCATCGGTTTCGAAAACGATGTTTAGGGAAGGCTTTTTAGGGAAGAAATGGTAAGCGCAAAGTGCCCCCATGGTATTCATCAAAAAGTTATTGACCGAGCGGTGTCTGG